>NZ_CDRRQK010000003.1:0-169808 GCF_977044405.1 Dorea sp. | reverse complement strand
TCATCGGGAAAATAGGCTTAAAAAAGCCCCAAAAACTGCGGTTTTTTCGCAGCCTTTGAGGTCTTTTCTCTATGTTCAGGATATTTAGTTTTGCCCCTTGCAGGATAGAAGGGTTTGTCTGGTGACATAGAGTAAAAACCTTGATTACATTATATCATTATTTTTTGAATTATCAAGGCTTTACTTCTATGTAAAATATATTAGTTTTTATTTCGTCGTACTTCCAAATCCACCGTTTCTTACTCCATCACAATCATCATCTACTGTAATTCCATACTGCATAAACACTCCCTGTGCAAATCCTTTTCCAGCCGGAATGTTAATTTCTTTGTCTCCACGATTCACAAGTTTGATCATGATGTGACCTTCGTTATCAGAATAAAAATAATCTGAATCTATTAGTCCTAAAGTATTAGAGATGCCTAACTGATATTTGAATCCCAGACCGCTTCTTGGCAAAATAAATAATGCGTAATCTGGATTCGTTTCACAACAAATTCCCGTAGGAATTACAACTGCTTTTCCAGGCTTAAGTCTAATATTCATTGGAGCATAGAAGTCATAGCCGGCAGATCCTGTTGTAGCTCTTTTTGGTAATTCTAATTCATCATAAGCACTCTCTGCAAGAAACCAATGATTATCTGCACATTCTTTTACGATTTCTCACATCTTCCTTTGTAATTTTTCTTTTGCATATTTACCACCCTTCTTTTTCCCAAAAACGTCCCCAAAAACGTTAGAAAACTCCCAAAAACATATAAATTTTCCCAAAAACATTTATTTTTGGGGAATTTCAAAAGTCCCAGAACCATTGATTTTACTGAGGTTGCGAGCATTTTTTAGATTTTCCCAAAAACGTGGTTCCCAAAAATCTATATGTCAAAAAACAACCCCTTCTATCCTCAAAAAGGCAAACTCATTTATCCTCTAACATTTTTAGCACATTTTCAGTTTGATTTTTCAATTTTTCATCATTCTAATGAAATCCCCGTTTCATCGGGAAAATAGGCTTAAAAAAGCCCCAAAAACTGCGGTTTTTTCGCAGCCTTTGAGGTCTTTTCTCTATGTTCAGGATATTTAGTTTTGCCCCTTGCAGGATAGAAGGGTTTGTCTGGTGACACCTCTTACAGCAAAATTATATTATGTTTTTCGCATTCCTCACGCATATCTGAAGGCCAGATACTAGCCTGTACTTCTCCTACATGTGCACGGTCCAATAACAGCATACACAGTCTTGACTGTCCGATTCCGCCGCCGATTGTATATGGAAGCTCACCATTTAACAGCATTTTATGGTATGGAAGATTCTTTCTTTCTTCGCATCCGGCTTTTTTCAGCTGTTCTTCCAGAGATTTTTCATCAACACGGATACCCATGCTGGAGATTTCAAGTGCGCAGTCAAGTGTCTCGAACCAGAACAGAATATCTCCGTTTAACTGCCAGTCATCATAGTCCGGTGCACGTCCGTCGTGTGGCTCTCCACTTGCAAGTTTGTCACCGATCTTCATAAGGAATACACAGCCGTGTTCTTTTGTGATCAGATTTTCTCTTTCCTTCGGAGTTTTATCCGGATACATGTTTTCCAGTTCCTGTGAAGTAATGAAATAGATATCTTCCGGAAGCTTTTTTACTGCCTGTGGGTATTTGTACCATACTTCGTGTTCCATATGTTTGATGATCTTGAAGATTGTACGCACTGTTTCTTCCAGTGTCTCTACGGTACGTTCTTCTTTTGTGATCACCTTTTCCCAGTCCCACTGATCCACGTAACAAGAATGTAAGTTATCCATCTCTTCATCTCTGCGGATTGCGTTCATGTTGGTATAGAGTCCTTCTCCTGGTTTGAATCCGTATTTGTGTAATGCCATACGTTTCCATTTTGCAAGGGAATGTACAACTTCGATTGTTTCTCCCGGAATACCGGCGATGTCAAACTGTACCGGACGTTCTACACCGTTTAAGTCATCGTTCAGACCACTGCTCTTTTCTACGAATAATGGTGCAGATATTCTTTCCAGGTTCATTTCTTTTCCGAATTCTTTCTGGAAGGTATCCCTGATGTATTTGATTGCTTCCTGTGTTTCTCTTACGCTTAAGCGTGGGTCATAATGTTCTGGTAATACTAATCCCATGATATGTTCTCCTTTTTCTTTGTCTGCTGTATCATTTATAAAAATGTCTCTGTTATCATTGATTATGCTTCTTCAAATACTCTCTGCGCATAATAGACGGACTGCATTGCGTCCTTTCCATAGAAATCTGCACCGATCATATCTGCATAATCCTGGTTCAGCACAGCTCCCCCTACCATGACTTTACACTCAGGTTTTTTCTCTCTCAATAACTTAATGGTTTCTTCCATACTCACAACGGTTGTTGTCATAAGTGCACTCAAGCCTACCAGACGGATATCCTGCTCAACTGCAGTCTCTACAATCACTTCCGGAGGTACATCTTTCCCCAGATCGATAACATCAAAACTGTAATTCTCCAGAAGGACTTTTACGATATTTTTTCCGATATCGTGAATATCACCTTTTACAGTTGCAAGAATTACCTTGTTCTTTGCCTGCACTTCCCCGCCTTCCTGTGCAAGTACATCCTTAATTACCGCAAATGCTATCTTGGCTGCATCTGCACTCATCAGAAGCTGCGGAAGGAATACGGTTCCTTTTTCAAATCCCTTTCCGACACTATCCAGAGCCGGAATCAGATGTGCATTAATAATATCAAGCGGAGCCTGTTCTTTTAAAAGTTTTCCGGTTGCATGATGCGCTTCTTCTTTCAGTCCTTTTTCAATGGCTTCTTTTAATGTCAGCTCTGTTTTTGCTGCCGTCACCGGTGCTCCGGCTTTTTGATTGCCATATACCCGGATATAATCTTCACAGTTTTTATCGTAATTCATCAACGCGCAGAAGGAATAATATGAACGCATCATATCTTCTGATGACGGATTGATAATTCCTGCGCTCAGTCCATTCTGCATGGCCATCGTATAGAAGTTCGAGTTGACTGCCGGACGATACGGAAGTCCGAAGGAAATATTGGAAACTCCGAGAACCGTACAGACTCCGTATGTTTCTCTTACTTTTTTCAATGCTTCCAATGTAACTTTAGCACCTTCCGGTTCGGAACTGATGGTCATTGCAAGTACATCAATTACAATATCTTTTTTATCAATGCCATATTTTTTTGCTTCTTCAATAATCTTTCCTGCCACACGGACTCTTCCGTCAGCAGTTTTTGGAATGCCTTCTTCATCGATGGTAAGACCGATCACAACACCACCATAACGTTTGATAAGCGGAAATACCGCATCCATGTTCTCCTGTTTTCCATTTACAGAGTTCACCATCGGTTTTCCGTTATAGATTCTCATAGCTGCTTCCATAGCTGTAATGTCTACGGTATCGATCTGCAGTGGGAGGCTTGTCACACTCTGCAGTTCTGTGATGACTTCTTTCATCATCGCCGGTTCATCAATATCCGGAAGTCCTACATTGACATCCAGAATGTGTGCACCTTTGTCCTGCTGTGTAATCCCTTCCTTCAGGATATAATCCATATCGTGGTCTTTTAACGCCTGTTTGAATTTTTTCTTACCGGTCGGGTTGATTCTTTCTCCGATGATCATTGGCTTTCCGCCAAGGATAACGGCGTGTCCGTAAGAAGATACCATGGTGATATCTTTCTTTGTTACCGGAACCACATCCATTCCTCTGGTGTGATCGATCATTGCTTTGATATGCGCCGGTGTCGTACCACAACATCCACCGATAACGTGTGCACCCATTTCAACAATTTTTTTCATATAACCTGAAAACTGTTCCGGTTCTACATCATAGTAGACTTCTCCGTCACGTTGTTTTGGAAGTCCTGCATTTGGCTTTACAATAATCGGGATCGAACAGTATTTTAATATGTCTTCAAGGATCGGCATCATCTGCTCCGGTCCCATACCACAGTTGATCCCCAGTGCGTCTACACGAAGTCCTTCAAGCATGGCAACAACTGCCGGGACATCTCCACCGGTTAACAGTTTTCCTTTTTCATCAAAGATCATGGTAACAAATACCGGAAGTGATGTATTTTCCTTTGCCGCAAGAACTGCCGCTTTCACCTCGTAACTGTCACTCATTGTCTCTATATGAATCAGGTCTGCTCCTGCTTCTTCGCCGTAGATCATCGTTTCTTTAAATGCTTCGTACGCATCTTCAAAAGCCAGGTCTCCCATTGGCTTTAAAAGCTTTCCGGTCGGACCTACATCCAGAGCCGTATACACTTCTCTTCCATCATGTACACCTGCTTTGGCAGCTTTTTTTACATTCTGAATACCGGCAGTTACAATATCTTTCAGCTGATATTCTGAATCATGAAATTTGATTGCATTTGCACCAAATGTATTAGACAGGACAATGTCACTTCCCGCCTCAAAATATTGTCTGTGGATATCAATGATTTCTTCTGTATGTTCCAGATTCCAGACCTCTGGGAGTTCTCCGGGTTTTAGTCCTCTGGACTGCAGAAGTGTTCCCATTCCACCGTCAAAATATAATAATTCTTTTCCCAGTCGTTCTAATAACATCTGTCTGCTCCTATTTTTTACTTGTATCTTATGCTCTGCGATATGCACAGTCTGTTTTCTGACATGCTTCGCATCCTTTGGTATGGCATGGTACTTTTTCCCTGCTAAGTCCGATCAGGGCTGTAACGGATTTTGAAGGAGTCAGCATATTTCCATCTGTAAGTGACAGACCGATTTTTTTTGCAGAGTCCAGCATCCGCAGGATCATATCCTGATGGTCAATGGAAAAATCCCCATATCCCGGACTAAAGCGCGGTCTCAGATAATAGCCCTCTTTTTGCATCTCCCGGCCCAGATTATCCTGCCATTCATCCAGATATTCTTCCAGCATAGCTGCTGCACATGCCTGCAGCGTAACAACTCTTGCCATATCACCAAGTGAATATTTTCTCAAAAGAAGATCCACCTTTGGTCCAAGCGTTGCGCCAAGAAGAACTGCTTTTTCACATCCGATCAGGTTTCTGGTCAGATTACGGCTTTTGATATCTAAGCTTCCAAGTTGTATCTGTCCATTCTCGGGAAATTCCAAGTCAAAAATGCGATAGACGATTCTACCACATGCTGCGTGCGAAAGTTCTTCAAAACAGCTTTCCACCAGTGCAAGTGTATGCTCATCTACCGCATGTCTGCCATATCCCAAGTAACGAATTGCTTCTTTCGTTCTTGCGTCCATTCTATATTCCTCTGCTATTTATTCAAAATATAAGAAAGGTTATCCATGATCGCAGATGCAACTTCCGGCTTATTCATAGAATATACATGTACATGGTTGATGCCATTTGCGAACAGGTCAATAATCTGATCTGTTGCATATGCTACACCTGCCTGCTGCATTGCTTTTGGATCATCTCCAAAACGGTCTACGATTGCTTTGAATCTTTCCGGCAGGTTTGTTCCTGACATCGATAAGATTCTCTTTACCTGATTTGCATTTGTTACCGGCATGATTCCAGGAATGACAGGAACCATAACCCCCTTCTCTCTTGCTCTGTAGAGGAAGTTATAAAGAATATTGTTATCAAAAAACATCTGTGTTGTCAAAAAGTCTACACCACAGTCCACTTTCTGTTTTAAGTGCAGGATATCATCTTTTTTATGCTCGGATTCTACATGTCCTTCCGGATAGCATGCAGCACCGATACAGAATTCTCCCTGGCTCTTAATATCCTGTATCAGTTCATATGCGTACTGATAATGATTCGGAAGCGGGAATTCGCTGTCCTTTGGAATATCTCCGCGAAGTGCAAGGATATTTTCAATTCCGGCTGCTTTTAATTCATCGATTACCTGGTGTACTTCATCTTTTGTTGATGATACACAAGTAAGATGTGCAAGACTTGGTACGTCAAATTTGTCTTTGATATGCGATGCAATCTTCACAGTATTCTTACTTGTACCGCCGCCTGCTCCATATGTAACACTCATATAAGATGGCTTCAGTGCAGCAATTGCTTCCGTTGCACTTAACACGCCATCGAAAGCTGCATCTGTCTTCGGAGGGAATACCTCAAAAGACAGATGAGGTGTCTTTTCTACTAATATATCACGAATCTTCATGTATTGTGTCTTACTCCTTTAGCTTGATTTTACATTTCGTCGTATAATGCTTCGTACTGTTTTGCAGAATTCTTCCATGAGAAGTCTTTGTTCATAGCACGTTCTATAATCTTGTTCCAGTCACGCTTCTTATCATAGTAGATCTGCTCGGCGTAACGTACAGTTGCCATCATTTCATGCGCATTGTAGTTTGTAAAGCTGAATCCAGTTCCAGTCTTTTCATACTCATTGTATGGCTCTACTGTATCTTTCAGTCCACCAGTCTCACGTACGATTGGAACAGTTCCGTAACGTAAGCTCATCAGCTGGCTGAGTCCGCAAGGCTCAAATAACGATGGCATAAGGAATGCATCACAGGATGCATAAATCTTATGAGACATTGCTTCTGAATAGTAAATGTTTGCAGATACTTTTCCTGGATACTTCCATGCAAAATGGCGGAACATATTTTCATACTGTTCTTCACCTGTACCAAGTACCACGATCTGGATGGCGTCCTGACACAGTTCATCCATTACATATGCAACCAGGTCGAATCCCTTCTGATCAGTCAGTCGTGAAACAACACCGATCATCATAGTCTTTGGATCTTCGTCAAGTCCAAGTTCTTTCTGAAGTGCAATCTTATTTTTAATCTTTTCTTTGCGGAAATTATTTACGTCATAATTTCTTTCGATCTTATTGTCTGTCATCGGATTATAATCATCATAATCGATACCATTTACGATTCCTGAAAGACAATTTGAACGGGCATTCATAAGACCATCCAGTTTTTCACCATAGAATGGTGTCTTGATTTCTTCTGCATAAGAATTACTTACAGTTGTAACTCTGTCTGCATACACAATACCACCTTTTAAGTAGTTTGCATCTTTGTATGCTTCCATCTTATCCGGTGCAAAATAGTACTGTGGAAGTCCTGTAATGTCTCTGACACGTTTTGGATCCCATGTTCCCTGGAATTTTAAGTTATGTATCGTCATAACTGTCTTGATACCGCGGTAGAATTCGTTACCATATCTGAAGTTATCCAGATAGATTGGTACAAGTCCTGTCTGCCAGTCGTGACAGTGAATGATGTCTGGTCTGAAATCAATTAACGGAAGAGAACTTAAAACAGCCTTTGAGAAGAAGGCAAATTTTTCGATATCCGCATACATATCACCATATGGTGCATATCCGTTAAAGTAGTACTCATTATCTATAAAATAGAATTTGATTCCGTCATACTCCATCTCCAGTACACCAACATACTGTTTTCTCCAGTTAAGATCCATATAAAAATGTGTATGGTACTGAAGTTTTTCTTTCCATTCATCTTTCATGCACATATACTTTGGCAGCATTACGCGCACATCGTATTTTTCTTTATCAAAATATTTCGGTAATGATCCGACAACATCGGCAAGTCCTCCTGTTTTGATAAATGGGACTGACTCTGATGCCGCAAATAATATTTTCTTCATTGCATTTCCCTCCCAACTTTAGAATACTTTATCATTATAGCGTATTTTTATTCAGAATAAAAGGGTTGTTTATCGGTTTTTATTTTCTAATCGTATCGTATCGGCAATTAATGCAATGAATTCCGAATTTGTCGGCTTCCCTTTTCCATTACTGACGGTATATCCAAAAAGTTCATCCAATGTATCCAGCTTTCCGCGGCTCCATGCCACTTCGATCGCATGTCTGATTGCACGCTCCACCCTGCTTGCGGTTGTTTTGTGCATCTTGGCAATCGTCGGATATAAAACCTTTGTGATCGCATTTAACACATCCATATCATCGACCGCCATGATGATCGCATCCCTGAGATAATGATAGCCTTTGATGTGTGCTGGTATCCCAATTTCATGGATCATATCTGTGACGCGCGTTTCCAGATTATATTCTTTTTTCTTTATACCAGATTCCAGTGTTTTTGCAGGTACGGCTACTGTGTGTCCGCTTCCGGCGTCTTTGATTCTTCTTACGATCATATCATTCTGAAATGGTTTCATCACATAGTAACTTGCTCCTTTTCGAAAGGCATCTTCTGTAATCCGTTCCTGCCCTACAGCAGTAACGATGATAAATTCAGGGCGTTTGGTAATGTGTATGTCAGAATTTACTTTTTCCATCACGCTGAGTCCATCCAGTTTTGGCATGATCAGGTCTAATAACACAACATCCGGCGTTTTTTCTTTGATCAGACGGTAGATATCTTCTCCGTTATTTGCCTTTCCAACCAGGTTTAAGTCTTTGTCCTGTTCTATGATTTCTCCCAGCATGTCTAAAATTCTTTCATTGTCGTCAGCGATTGCTACATTAACTTCTCCCATTTTACGTAATGCCTCCTTGTTTCTTCAATAAATATGTCGAGTTTTATTATATATTTTCACATATTTCAGAACAAGAAAATGTTGTCGTAAAAGCATGACCCGCATCGACATTTTTCTGATTATTCTACATGTTTCAGCATCTTTTCGATAAATATGCCATATCCTTTCGTAGGATCATTGACAAATACATGGGTGACTGCACCTGCTATTTTCCCGTTCTGGATAATAGGTGCACCGGACATTCCTTGTATGATTCCCCCTGTAATTTCAAGGAGTTCCGGGTCTGTCACTTCGATCTCAAGTCCCTTGTTTTCTTCTTTCGTGAATTTGTCAATTTTTGTAATACGAATTTTATAATCTTTCACTTCCCCCTCTACATTGCACCGGATTAACGCCGCTCCTTTTTCAAGTTCCTGTTCTGAAGCAACTTCCAGTGGTGTCTGGTCAAAAAATAATGTATCGATACGGTCAAGTTTACCAAAGATTCCGCAATCCGTGTTTTTATCAATGTTTCCAAGAACATTGTACCGGTTATATACGATTACGCCTTCGATACCTCCTGGTTCTCCGTTCTTCCCTTTTTGAATGCTGCGGATACTGGTCTCATATACACTGCCTTTTTTTATCTCCATCAGTTCATTGGTATTGGTATCATGAATTCCATGTCCAAGCGCACCGAATCTGCTGTTTGAATCCAGAAACGTAACTGTGCCAAGCCCCTGTGCATTGTCCCGCACCCAGATGCCAAGCTTTTTTTCACCATGTTTATCTGTTGCCGGCGTTATTTTTATCTTCAGATATTTTTCATTTCGTCTGATCTTTAATACCGTTTCATTATCCGGAAGGTTTTTTAATATGCGCTGAAGTTCTTTTTTGTTCTGGATCATTGTCCCGTTACACGCTACGATATAATCTCCGGCTTTTACAAGATGCGCCGCCGGTTCACAGGATACGCCGTCTGCACTGCTTATTTTATCTGTCCCAAGTACCATAACTCCTTCCGTTTCCAGATAGATTCCAATCGGCATGCCTCCGGGAATTACCATGTCCGGTGCAAGCGTATCGGAACTGACTTCCTGCTTAGAGAGCTCTTTTTGCATCTCCTTTACAGAATATCCCGTTCCAAAAATGACAGAACCAATCAATATAATCATTAAAACTCTCCGATACCAGTATATTCTCATCATCCGCACTCCTATAAAAAAAGATAGACGTCTTTTTTACGTCTATCTTAGTATGTGGTATTTTCCCAAAAATACTCTGTATATTTTATTTTGTCTGTTTTGCGAGATGTTTCATTTCTTTTGCACTTTGTATTACCGTATCAGTTATCTTCGCACCGCCAAGAATTCTTGCAAGTTCCATGACAGATGCTTCTTCGGACAACGGATAAATCTTGGTACGTGTAACTGCATCCTGCGTCGACTTTTCAATCAGATAATGATGATCTGCCATTGCTGCAATCTGTGCCAGATGTGTGATACAGATCACCTGATGTTCCCTTCCAATCAATGCCATCTTTTCCGATACTTTCTGTGCAGTCCGGCCACTGATTCCTACATCAATTTCATCGAAGATCAATGTCTCGATCTCGTCCTGATCTGCCATAACAGCCTTAATTGCCAGCATAATTCTGGAAAGTTCACCACCCGATGCAACCTCTGCCAACGGTTTTACAGGTTGACCCTGATTTAATGATATCTGGAATTCAATATCATCGATTCCGTCTTTTGCATAGTCTTTCCTTTCGGAAAAATGAATCTTAAACTGTACCTGTTCAAAATTAAGATCTTCCAATCCTTCCTGGATTTTCTGTTCCAGTATCACAGCCTGTTTTTTACGATATGCAGACAATTTCCCTGCTTCTTTTAAATACAGGTTTTCCAATTTCTGACAGGTTTCCGACAGATTCTGAAGATAGGTATCAAAGTTTTCCAGAATTTCAATTCTCTTCTCCTGCTTTTCCCGGTAAGCCTGTATTTCTTCCAGGGAGTTGCCATATTTTGTCTTCAGGTGATTGATCTCATTCAGACGTTTTTCCGTCTCATAAAATTCCTCATCTGAAAAATCACAAGATTTATTATATTCAGCCAATTCATGATTAAAATCATTCAACAGATT
The DNA here is from genome assembly GCF_977044405.1 of Dorea sp. Classification (NCBI taxonomy): domain Bacteria; kingdom Bacillati; phylum Bacillota; class Clostridia; order Lachnospirales; family Lachnospiraceae; genus Dorea; species Dorea sp. Next base: position 159,224 of record NZ_CDRRQK010000003.1, on the reverse strand, counting down.
ATCAACATCTGTCAACTGTTCATACAACTGTGCTGCATGTGCATCTACATCAGCAACCTCTGCAAGTGCACGAAGTGCACGTCCAAGTCCTTCACTTGCACTATCATTTCCCTCTCCGGTATAATGATAGGCTTCTGTGATGCTTTCTGCAATCTTCTTGCCATTAGACATCCGCTTATAAAGCGCCTCCAGATCTTCATCCTCATGTAGTTTCAGATCTGCCTGTTCAATCTCATCCACCTCAAAATGCAGAAATGCCAGTTCCTTCGCACGCTCTGCCTCATCCGTAGATGCTTCTTTTAATTCTTTTACTTTTGCTTTATATTCCTGGTATGCATCTGCCACTTTCTGCTTACGCTCTCCTGCTTCTTTCCCGGCAAATGCATCCACTATCTGCAGATGATTTTTCTTATATAACAGTGACTGATGTTCATGTTGTCCATGAATGTCGATCAAAATCGCGGATACTTCTTTCAGGGTTGCCATCTGGACAGTCTCTCCGTTAATCTTGCTGACACTTCTGCCTTCCATAAGCCTTCTTTGTAAAGTCACAAATCCTTCTTCCGGATAGATATCCAGTGCTCTTAACTGTTCTGTCTGTCTTTTGTTTTCTACTGAAAATGTCAGTTCGACAAGGCCATATCTTGTCCCTTCCCGCAGAATGTCTTTTGTATAGCGGCCGCCAAGTGCCAGACCAACTGACCCAAGTATAATTGATTTACCGGCACCGGTTTCACCGGTCAGGATATTTAATCCTCTGCCAAATTCTACTTCAATCTCATCGATCAAAGCCAGATTCTTCACATGTAAATATTGTAGCACGCTTCCTCCTATAAGATGATCTTACTGATCTTGTCCATTACTTTTACGGTATCGTCTACACTGCGGATTGCACACATGATGGTGTCATCACCTGCAATACTTCCCACAATTTCATTCCATTTCATGGCATCGAGTGCTGCACATACTGCACTTGCCATTCCCGCAACTGTCTTGATCACAAGAATATTCTGTGCCATATCCATAGAGAGATAGCCTTCTCTTAATACACGGATGTATTTCTCACTCATGCCATTTTCATGATGACTTTGATGCAGGGCATATCTTTGTTTTCCGTTCTCAGATGGAATCTTAGTCAGCTTCAGGTCACGGATATCTCTGGACACTGTCGCCTGTGTTACTTTGAATCCTTCCTGGTTCAGATATTCTGCCAGTTCTTCTTGCGTTTCAATATGATATTTATTGATAAGTTCAATAATCTTTGCATGTCTGTTTACTTTCATACTATCAATTTCCCTTCATTTTTCTACGTAATATTTCCAAAAAACTGATTTTATTTATTTTCATAATTCTGGTTGTTTCTTTTGCTTTCTGAATCGTTAAGCGGTCTCCCGTCTGCAGTCCGATACTGGTAGCCCCATCAAAAGTCACAAGCACTTTTTCAATATTGCCACGTCTGCCTTCCCCGATCTCGATCACAATCTCATCATCCCCGGATAATACAATGCTTCTTGTATTCAATGCATGAGAACAGATTGGCGTGATCACGGTAAGAGAAGCCGTAGGCTCCACAATTGGTCCGCCAGCAGACATATTATATGCGGTAGAACCTGTCGGTGTCGATATGATGATTCCGTCTGCTTCATAAGAATTCAAAAGTTCTCCATTTACAAATAATTTAAAATAAATAATCCGCAGATCGTCTCCCTTTCGGGATACAACAATATCATTTAACGCAACATCTCTATGTCCATTTTCAAAGATTCCTTCCAGCATCATCCGCTCTTCGTAGAGATACTCCCCGCGGAGCATCTGGGAAATGTCATCTTCCAGATTGCTTAGTTCTATTTCTGTCAGATATCCAAGCGTTCCCATATTGATACCAAGAATCGGGACATCTCTTTTCCACAATGTCCTTGCGACCTCGATCAGACTTCCGTCCCCACCTATTACGATCGCACAATCCATCATGTCCGGAATCCGTTCCCTGATAATATTCTTTTCTGCATCTTTTTCACACAACATACAGCTTCTTCCGGAGATTTCCAAAAGTTCTTTTACCTTTCCTGTCACTGCATGGTTGGTGTCTTTTCCATCATTTGTAACAATCCAAAACTTTTTTAACATATGTCTTTAACCTTTCGCAAGTGTATCAAATGCCTGGTCGACTGTCTTATCAACATCAATCAGTTCAGATATCTGGTCCGTCTGTCCACATTTTTCAAGATGTACCAGATATTCAATATTGCCTTCCGGTCCTTTGATCGGGGAAAATTCCAGATTCAGGACTCTAAAGCCTATAGACATTGCATAATCGATTACTTTATGAATGACTTCTCGGTGTGTACTTTTTTCACGTACCACGCCTTTTTTTCCAACCTTTTCACGACCCGCTTCAAACTGTGGCTTAATCAATGCTACGATCTGTCCATCTTCTGTAAGATAGTTACTGATCGGCTGTAAAACCTTTGTAAGTGAAATAAAGGATACATCAATGGACGAAAACTGTACCGGTTCCCCGATATCTTCCGGTGTTACATAACGGATATTCGTTTTTTCCATACATACCACGCGTGGATCCTGTCTTAATTTCCAGTCAAGCTGTCCACGCCCTACATCGATGGCAAATACTTTGACTGCCCCGTTTTGAAGCATACAGTCTGTAAATCCACCGGTAGAAGAGCCTACATCCGTGCAGACCTTTCCTTCTACACTTACGTCAAAATTCTTGATTGCTTTTTCTAATTTCAGGCCGCCACGACTGACATATGGAAGTGTATGACCGCGGACTTCGATCAGTGCCTCTTCTGGAAATGTAGTTCCGGCTTTATCTTCTTTCTGCCCGTCTACATATACAATCCCTGACATGATAATCGCTTTTGCTTTTTCTCTGGACGATGCCAGATTTCTTTTTACCAGTAATACATCTAATCGTTCTTTCATTCGTTTTTTATTTCTCCCTTAATCTTTTATATGCGTTCTGGATACGCATAGTCATAGAATCAACATCCAGTCCGGTTTCTTTCCTGAGCACATCAATATTACCATGCTCTACATAATCATCCGGAAGCGCAAGAATCAAAGTCCTTACATCTGCCCCGGTTCTGGAAAGATATTCCGTCACATGTTCACCAAATCCACCTGATTGAACATTTTCTTCGATTGTTACAATCATTTTATGTGTCTTTGCAAGCCGGTCTAAAAGTACAGTATCCATTGGTTTTACAAATCTTGCATTGACAAGTGAGCAGGAATATCCTGCTTCTTTTAACTGTTTTCTTACTGCAAGTGCTTCTTCAAACATATGACCTACAAATACAATCGCAATGTCCCTCTCTTCATACAGTATCTCACCTTTACCGTATTCAACCGGACTTCTGAATTCCTGACAGACATCGGATGCACTTCCTCTTGGGTAACGGATCGCAATCGGGCCGTCATATGACAGCGCGAATCTCACCATATCTGCCAGTTCCCATTTATGCTTCGGCGACATGACAACCATATTCGGGATATTACTCAGATACGAAAGATCAAAAATCCCCTGGTGTGTCTCGCCATCATTTCCCACCAGACCGGCCCGGTCCACTGCGAACACTACAGGAAGGTTCTGTAATGCCACATCATGGATCAGTTGGTCATATGCTCTTTGTAAAAAGGAAGAATACACCGCAAATACAGGTTTCATTCCACCAGCTGCAAGTCCGGCTGCAAACGTTGTTGCATGCTCTTCTGCAATTCCCACATCGAAGAAGCGGTCCGGATATTTCCTGCGGAACTTTGAAAGTCCTGTTCCATCTGCCATAGCCGCTGTGATTGCTACAATTTTCTCATTGCGTGCCGCTTCATCGTATAATACTTTTCCGAATACATCTGTATACGTATCTTTTTTCTTCGGATTTTCCGGTTCTCCGGTTTCTATCTGAAATGGTCCGATTCCGTGGAATTTATCCGGCTGTGTTTCTGCCGGTTCATAGCCTTTTCCCTTCTGTGTCAGAACGTGAAGCAATACCGGACCTTCTATTTTTTTCGCTTCATTAAATGCCCGCACAAGCATCGGAATATTGTGTCCCTGGATTGGTCCAAGGTATGTTATCCCCATGTCTTCAAAGAACATACCCGGAACGATCAGCTGTTTCAGACTGCTCTTTGTCTTGCGGATATGTTCGATCATAGGATTCCCTACAACCGGCACGTTGTGAAGCATATTTGTCACACCTTTTTTCAGATCTGTATAAAAATCTGCTGTGCGCAGTTTTGCCAGGTAATCAGACATTCCTCCTACATTTTCAGAAATGGACATGTGATTATCGTTCAATACAATAATAAAATTTTTCTTCAGGCGTGAAGCATTGTTTAATGCTTCATATGCCATACCTCCTGTAAGGGAACCATCTCCGATTACAGATATGACACTATAATCTTCGTTTTGCAGATCTCTTGCGCATACATATCCAAGTCCTGCTGAAATCGATGTGGAACTATGTCCGGTATCAAATGCATCACATGCGCTTTCTTTTCGTTTCGGGAATCCGCTCATCCCACCGTATTTTCGCAGATCATCAAATCCATCTTTTCTTCCCGTTAGGATCTTATGTGTATAGGACTGGTGTCCCACATCCCAGATGATCTTATCTTCCGGAAGCGTACATACCAGATGCATTGCCATTGTAAGTTCGACAACGCCAAGGTTGGATGCCAGATGTCCGCCCGTTTTACTGATTTTTTCAATCAGAAATTGTCTGATCTCCTGCGCAAGTGCCGGCAGTTCTTCCGGATTCAGTTCTTTTATATCATTTGCTTTTTGGATTCTTTCTAACATAACCAGATATCCCCTTTATCTGTCCCTGTGAATCAGCTGTACTAAAAGCTGCTCCAGGAATTTGTTTTCTCCCGGGAGTTCATGTAACAGTTCAATGGCCTGTCCGGAAAGATCTGCCACAACCTCTCCCGCTTTTTCAATTCCCATCAATGTGACATAAGTCGTTTTTTCGTTCTTTTCATCACTGTGAATTGGCTTTCCAAGAACTTCTTCCGTACTTGTCACATCCAGAATATCATCCTGTACCTGAAATGCCACACCTACATAGTGCGCAATCTTTTCTACTTTTTGAACTTCTGCATCCTCTGCACCACCAAGTACCGCACCGATCATCATGGCACATTCGATCAGTGCACCCGTTTTCAGTTCATAGATGGTGTCCAGAACATCTTTTGATATAGCATGACCAGTTTCTTTTACGTCTATAACCTGGCCGCCGATCATTCCATAGATACCTGCTTTTCTTCCGAGAATAGCAAGTGCACGTCCAATCTTCAAACTGTCTTCCGGAGATTTTTCAAATGCACGGAACGCTGTTTCAAATGCATAATTAAGAAGTGCATCTCCTGCCAGGATTCCCATATCCTCTCCATATACAATATGTGTCGTCTTGCGTCCTCTGCGGTATTCATCGTTATCCATAGCCGGCAGATCATCGTGTACCAGAGAATAGGTATGGATCATCTCCAGTGCTGCCATGAATGGATGCAGTACTTTTGAGGTATCTTCTTTTCCGATTCCTTTTACATCAGCAAACAGACGGTAAGTTTCCATCATAAGCATCGGGCGAAGACGTTTCCCGCCTGCCATAAGGCTGTATTCCATCGCATCCATGATAATTTTCTGATATCCGGTTTGTTCCGGCAGATACGATACTAATATCTGTTCGATTGTGCTAACTTTTTCTTTCATCTGTACTGAAAATTCTTTTTCTGAAATTCTATTTTCCTTAGAATTCATGCTCTTCACCCTCTTCATCCAGTAGAAGCATCTTCTTTTCTACTTTATCAATTTTATCATTGCAGGCTTTCAGCATATCCATTCCCTGATGATATAACTGGAAAGATTCTTCCAGGGAGATATCCTCTTCTTCCATTTTTTTCATTGTGCTTTCCAGTTTTTCAAAAATCTCTTCCAGATTCATTTCTTCCCATATGGTCTGTTCATTTTCTGCCATTTTTATTACCTGCCTGTTTTATTTATTATTACTGTCTGCACAGTAAATGTAATCGTCTCTTTCGTTAAATCAGTTTTTCTCTTTTTTCTACACCATCTACAGATGCATGGATCACTCCATCTGTTACATGAATACGGAACTTCTGATCTTTTCTTACCTGGCTGACCTTCTTTATTACACGTCCATCTTGATCTTCCACATAAGAAAAGCCCTGATTTAACTTTCGAACCGGCGATACCCCGTTCATTCTCTCTATCTGGATTGCAAGTCTGTGTCTTGCATCTTTTACTTTTTCTTTCATACAATCTCTTAGTTTTTCTTCCAGATCCACTGCCCGTTGTTGTTGTTCCTGAAGCTTGTATCTTGGATGCTGGTAAGAAAGCCTTGTCTGAAAATCTCTGGCATGAAGACGTTTCATACGGATCTGTGTCATCATAGTCCGTTTCATACGTACCTGGCATTCATTCAGATAAGCAGCATATTGCCTGTAATCCCATACCGCCAGCTCCGCAGCTGCCGAAGGTGTCGGTGCTCTTAGATCTGCAACATAATCGGCAATGGTTGTATCGGTCTCATGCCCTACAGCTGAGATAACCGGAACACGGCAGTTAAAAATCGCTCTTGCAACTTCTTCTTCATTAAAAGCCCAAAGATCCTCGATCGAGCCACCGCCCCGTCCGACAATAATTACATCCACATCATGACTTTCCAGCATCTCGATTCCACGCACGATACTTTCTTTTGCGCCTTCTCCCTGTACCTGGGCAGGAAATAAGATGAGCTGTACATATGGATTACGCCTTGCGGAAATGTTCATGATATCCCGGATTGCGGCTCCTGTCGGTGCTGTTACAATCCCAATCCTCCTGGCGAATCCCGGAATTTCTTTTTTATATTCCGGTGCAAACATCCCCATCTCCTCTAATTCCTGCTTTAACATCTGGAATTTCTCATACAGGACGCCTTCTCCGTCCAGACGGATTTCTCTTGCATACAGCTGATACGATCCGCTTTTTTCGTACACATTTACTGATCCAAGTACAATTACCTGCTGTCCTTCGCTCATATGAAAAGAGAGCCCGCCTCGCTGCCCTGCAAACATAACACAGGCAATCGTTCCGGACTCATCCTTTAATGAAAAATATATATGTCCCGATGTGTGATACTTACAGTTAGAGACTTCTCCTTTCACATAGATACGGTTCAGCATAAAGTCCTGGGTGAACATATTCTTGATGTAAGAATTCACCTGTTTTACTGTATATACATTTCGAGCCATTCTCTACCTCTGTGATTAATCTGCAAGTTTTGCCAACACACCATTTACAAATGATGCACCGCCTTCACTGCTGTATTTCTTTGCAAGATTTACAGCTTCATTGATTGCAACTCCTGTCGGAACATCTTCGTCCCATTTGATCTCATACACTGCAAGTCTTAAGATGGTAAGGTCTACTTTGTTCATACGGGTTGTCTTCCATCCGGTTGTATGTTCATTGATCAAAGTATCGATCTCTTCAACCTTTTCCATTATCTTCTGTGCTTTTTCACTGATATAGCTGATGTCCTTTTCAGTTGCACCTTCTAACTGCTCAAAGTATAACTCTGTCTGAACGGTATGCTCTGCGGCATCATTAAAATCTGCACCAAATATTAATTTAAAGATATGTTCTCTTTGTTCTGTTCTTTTCACTTATGCTTCCTCCGGTATCTCGACTCCGGCAACACGGATATTTACATCGGCTACCTCAAGTCCTGTCATATTCTCGATTGCAGCTTTTACTTTTTCCTGCACTTTAGAAGTAATATCTTTAATGCTGTATCCATAAGTCAGATTCAGCGCCAGGGATACAGTTACGATGCCATCTAACACATCTACTTTTACTCCTTTGGATAAAGACTTCATTCCAATCTTACTGATCAGCTCTCTGGTTGCATTACCAGCCATAGAAGATACACCTTCTACTTCCATTGCTGCAAGTCCTGCAATGATTGCAACGACTTCGTCTGCGATCTTAACGTCTCCAAGGTTTGCATCTGCTTTTATTGTATACGTATTCTTTTCTTCTTTACTCATCTTTTTAGAAACCTCCCGTCTGGTTTTTCACTGATTTTTATTATAACAAATTTATATTCATTTGAAAACCCCCAGACACGCCGGGAGTCCTCGTAAATATATTTTATTTTCCAAATTCTGTCAGTCTCAGGCCTTCATTACGGTCAACGGTCATACGGATACTCCATTCATTGACAAACAGAAGCAGCGGACGGCCCTTCAGGTCTTTGACTTTCTTCATGTCAGAAGTTCCTGTAAGCTTATCCAGATCAATCTCTTCGTTTTCAATCCAGCGGATGTATTCATACGGAAGGTTTTCCAGACGGATCTCTACGTTGTATTCATTTTCCAGTCTGTATTTTAATACGTCAAACTGCAGTACACCTACAACACCAACGATGATCTCTTCCATTCCGGTATTATATTCCTGGAAGATCTGGATCGCACCTTCCTGGGCAATCTGGTTGATTCCCTTGATAAACTGCTTTCTCTTCATCGTATCCACCTGTCGTACACGTGCAAAATGCTCCGGTGCAAAGGTCGGGATTCCTTCATAAGTAAAGCGGTCCTGTGCAGTTGTCAGTGTATCACCGATGGAAAAGATTCCCGGATCAAATACACCGATAATATCTCCGCCATAAGCCTTACTGATCATTTTACGTTCACTTGCCATCATCTGCTGCGGCTGTGAAAGACGCACTTTCTTACCACCCTGCATATGATAAACATCCATGCCTGCTTCAAATTCTCCGGAGCAGATACGCATAAATGCAATTCGGTCACGGTGTGCTTTGTTCATATTTGCCTGAATCTTAAATACAAAGGCAGAAAAATCTCCTTCCTCCATCGGGTCGATCGCACCCTTATCCGAAATTCTCGGAAGTGGTGAAGTTGTCATCTGAAGGAAATGCTGCAGGAACGTCTCTACACCAAAGTTTGTAAGTGCAGAACCAAAGAAGACCGGTGAAAGTTCTCCTTTGCTTACAAGCTCCTGATCGAATTCTGCTCCTGCACCATCCTGCAGTTCGATCTCTTCTTCGAGCTGCATTCTCTGGTCGTCTGTGATCAGCCATGAAATCTCCGGATCATTGATGTCTACTTTTTTTACTTCTCCCTGTGTTGTTCCTTTTTTCGTATCAGAGAAAATCTCTACCTTCTTGCTTGCTCTGTCATATACCCCTTTGAATTCTTTACCGGAACCAATCGGCCAGTTGATCGGGCATGTGGCAATTCCAAGTTCATTTTCAATATCATCCAGAAGTTCAAACGTATCCATCGCTTCACGGTCCATCTTGTTGATAAATGTAAAGATCGGGATATGACGCATGGTACATACTTTAAAAAGTTTTCTTGTCTGCGCCTCGACACCCTTTGATGCATCGATTACCATCACTGCGGAATCTGCTGCCATCAGTGTACGGTAAGTATCTTCCGAGAAATCCTGATGTCCCGGTGTATCCAGAATATTGATACAATATCCATCATAGTTAAACTGCAATACAGAAGAAGTAACCGAAATACCTCTTTCTTTTTCAATCTCCATCCAGTCAGAAACTGCATGCTTTGCTGTCGCTTTTCCTTTTACACTTCCCGCCTGATTGATAGCTCCTCCATATAACAGGAACTTTTCCGTAAGTGTCGTCTTACCGGCATCCGGATGCGAGATGATTGCAAATGTTCTTCTTTTCTTTATCTGATTCTTTACTTCATTCGTAATCTGTGACATATATTAAACACTCCTAATTATAGTATATCCGTTTATAGGCACTATTAATCAGTATAACATATGTACGCTGGATGCTCAATTATATTTTTTATTTGTTTATAGATTTGTTTGCGGATTATTTATTCGTGGATTCATCGGCATATACCGGATTGATCACAATATTCTGTGCGGCAACACCGGTCTTTCTGGTCACGATATCTTCGATCTGTGCACGGTTTGCATCGCTTAACTCAGATGCGCCGACGATTACATCCGCCTGTTCATCTGTAATGCTGACGACTGCATCGGAGAATCCCTTTGCTGCAAGCAGTGATTCTGCTGCCGTCTCTTTTTCAGAGATTTCCGTCATCTGGACCATCTGGTTAATGGCATCCTTTTTTTCTTCTTCACTGATGTCCTTATTATCAATAATATTCTGAAGCGTTTCTTTATTCCTGGATCTTACCTGCTCCCGGCTTACTTTTGCCTGTGCTGCTACCGAACTGACATTTCCATTTGTCAGCACTGCTTCTCCAGGTGTCCCATCCACGCTGCCATCGCTTTTGGTTCCATCCTGACTATTGATATCTCCGGAAGTGGCAGCTGCATCTTCCTCGGAAATGTCAAGAAGTTCCTTGCTTGCAAGCTCTGAACTGGTCTGCTGCGTCTTACTTTTTCCAGAAAATATTTTTCCGGAATAATTCATATAACCGGCAGCAGCTATCATAACTGCAAGTGTTGCGATAATGATCTGATTCTTTCTGGCTATCTTTTTCACGGTTCGTCCTCCTGCTCTTAACATAGTTAACTGGTCTGCTTTTTCATTATTCTAATCTTATGCGGTTCAATATCAAATAATGCCTGGACAGCTCCGCTGATATTTTCCTTTACCACAGCATTCCCGCCTCCATCTGCAAGCACCACTACACCTTCTACTTCCGGACTTAGTTCTTTGCTTACGTACGGACTTTCGTCCGTATTACTTCCGTCATAGATTGTAGATTCCTTTTTATTTGACCGGCTGGTCTGTCTTGTGCCTCCCTGGCTGTCTCTTTCCGTCGTTGTCTCCTGATCAGACTCCACATCTTTATCAAGCACTTTTTCCGAAGAGGACTTTAAGGTAATCATAACTTCCACATTTCCTGCTCCATCTATCTGGGAAAGGAGCTGGGCAAGCCGCTGCTCCAGATTCTTTGTATAAGCAGTCATATCCGCACTCCCCTGACCGGATATGGAGAATCCACTCTCATCTGATGTTCCTGTATCGTATGTTTCCGACGATCCATTTTTGGACGTATTTTTTACCGGAACTGCAATTACCATCAGAAGAATGCCAACAAGCAGCAGGATAAGGAGCTGATCTTTCCTAAGATTCCGAAGTGAAGCTATTCCAAAATTTTGCGACGAAAATTTTTTCCACTTCTCATTCTTCCAGAACGGCATTCCCGTCTTTTCTGATTTCAATCCGCTCCACCTCGATTCTTTGATTATGTTCTATATCATCATTTTCCAGATCTTTTTCATTCGTTCTGTTTTTTTGCTCAAGAACAGTGATCTGTTCTATCAACTCCTGGCTTTTTTTACTATTTTCCTCCAACTGCTCCCTATATTCCCTGCTTTTATAAATATCCGTAAAAATATTTTCTTTTCCGGTCACTTTGAATATCGGAAGGATCAACATCGACACCATCAGAAGCCCGGTAAAAAAGCGTACATATTTTTGGAATCCCTGATCTGGTATCATCTGCAAAACAGCTGTACTTAATATTGCAAAAAAAGCCAGATTTTTCACCCAATTATATACGGTATCTATGATGCTCAATATAACGCTTCCCTTCTATTATTGGTTCTGCCAGTCTGTAAATATATATTGTCGCAGACCTTTAGTTTCCCGTTAATGCAGCTACAATTGCAATTGTAAGCAAAAATAACAATCCCACAGTAAACACCATTTGCAGCAACAATCCGCATCCTTCTGCTACCGCCTCCACACATCCAATAACCCTGTCATCGGAAACCGGTTGTATCATCACTGCCGTCATCTTATAAAGCAACTCTGTTGCCGCAATCTGTATAAGCGGAAGTGTACAAAGTGCAATGCAGATAAGAGCACCTGCCATTCCAATCCCGTTTTTCACCAGAACAGCCGTACCAATCGCCACTTCCGTCATTCCTCCAAGCAGATTTCCGACGCCCGGAATCGCTTCTGCGCCTTTTGTCACGGCACTTCGCCGGACTGTATCAATGGCAGGACTGATCATTCCCTGGATCAGATTCACTCCGATCACACAGGCAAGAGCAGTCCTTAATGTCCACTTTACAATCAGTGCCAGAAGTTCTGAAAATTTTTCAAACATTTCTTCCGGCGTCAAAAAATTAAGAACCCGGATCATCATATAGACTCTCACTACCGGCAGCAATATTTTCCCAATAATCAATTCTACCCCATAGATTAAAAATAACATCAGATTATAAAACGCCACAGACGTTACGCTTCCTTTAGCAACCGCTACCGCCAGAAAATACACTGGACAAAACACACTCATAAAGCCTGTAACTGCCAAAATTCCAGCTTCAACCTTACTTAACACAACATCGAATGCAGTAATCGTCAATGCAATCAGCATCAGATAAATAATATAAAATCCTATCCCCGCCACTTGTCTGTTCTGCAGAATTCCGGTAAACTGATTCATCACTGCTGCGATCATGGCAATCATTACAATATAGATCAGCGTCTTTTTTTCCATCTGCAGCAGATAGACGCACTGTTCTTTGGCAAATGTTCCTAACAATCGAAAAGAATGCTTTAAATCCCCGCTCAAAATCTCTGATAAAACATCTTCGAATTTTACCTGTGCATCCGGGAACAATTCCTTTAAAGAGTTATCGATCTCTCCGTAATCAAACGTCGAAAAGATAGCATCCCGGATTTCCGAAGATGATTCAGATATGGATGCTGATGTGTCCGTATCATCTGCATAAGCAACGGTATATAGACAGAAACTGCATAAAACGATGCACATGCACAACACCACACCAAGCATGACCAGACTCTTATGTATTATTCTGGCTGTTTTGCTGTTATGAAAACTGGTATTCCCATATGCTTTCATATCAGGAAGCTCCGTATTGTTTGTAATAGTGCCATCAAAACAGGAAGGCTTAATACCATAATTGTAATTTTGGCAAACACTTCAATCTGAAGGGCAATCGTCTGATATCCGGCGTCCTTACAGATGGAAGAAGCAAATTCTGCCACATAAGTAACTCCAAGCACTTTCCATAATGTTTTCAGGTAATCCGAATCCAGATTTACCGCATCTGCAATCTCCTTTAATACCTCCATGAGCCAGCTGATCTTATCTAAAAGAGAGGCAAATATTAATAGTCCAAGTGCAAGACTTATGTACATTCCATATTCTGCTTTTACATTCTTAAACTGTACCGCCAGAAGTACCCCTGCCACTCCAAGCACTCCTACCTGCAGCATACTCATAAAGCAACTTCCACCCTTTCCTGTCATTTTATTATTTATGGCTTTCACTCTATAAAGAAAACAAATTCTGAATAGATTCGAACAGATCATATATATATGGCACAATCCAGAACAATACCAAAAGCAGCCCGGCAAGACTAGTAAGAAATGCCTGTTCTTCTCTTCCGCTGTGCTTTAATACCTGGCATAGAATCGATACCAGAATTCCTACGGCTGCTATTTTAAAAATCAGATTTATGCTCATATCAATACTCCCTGTTTTTATAACAATATAATAGAAAGAAAGATTCCCGCCGTAATACCTATACATCTATGCAGGCGGATTCTTTCCTTTTCTTCTGCATGCAGTTCTTCCATCCGCTGCTCCATACTTTCCATATACAGATCCAGCGTCCGTATCTGCATCTGCAAGTCAATTGTTCCAAGCTCACTTCCAATTCTTCCAAGACTCTCCACGATTTCTTCCGGAAGCTCTGCGTCTGTCAGATACTCTTTCACTTCTTCCTGCCATATGACCGAAAGACTTGTACCTTGTCTGTTGCGCAGCCTTTCATACAGGGACAACAACCATGACTGATATGGTTCCTGCGCATCTTTTCCTGTCAGCAATACGGCTTCCGGAAGCATCTGTCTGGAATACTGTAGCTCACTTCGTAATCGGAAGATCAATTTTCTTAGATAACGCATCTGTCTATAACATTCCTCTATCTTCCATGCCTGACACATTCCCCATCCAGTAGTTGCAATAATAATCAGCATTGCACCAATACATCTTTGCATCTTCCATTCACTTCGCAATCTCTTCCAGTTCCCTGTAAAGAAGGCTTCCTCGATTATCAAAAATCCCTTCGATCTGTCCTACATGAGAATCATTACCAAGCAGGATATAACGATCGAATCTCCCCTCGCCAACCATCCGGTTAAACAGTGGTTTCTTTCTCAGCTCTTCCATAGATTCTGCATGCACTGTTGCCAGCATTTTGCATCCACAATGCATTGCATATTCAATGGCATGTACATCTTCCGTTGTCCCGATTTCATCTACTGCGATTACCTGCGGTCCCATTGAACGGATCAGCATAATCATACCTTCTGCTTTAGGACAACCATCTAATATATCTGTCCGGATTCCCAGATGATTCTGTGCTACCCCCATGTAACAGCCGCCGATTTCAGATCTTTCATCCACCACACCAACAGCAAGACCCGGAAGCCATGTATTCCCTTCCGAAATCTGCCGGATCAGATCCCTTAAAAGTGTTGTCTTCCCACATCCTGGCGGCGATACAATCAGCGTATGACATAACGCTTTATTGCATACAATATATGGAAATACCCGGTCTGCACAGCCAAGCATCTCATGTGCCACACGGATATTTACGGAGGAAATATATTTCAGATTCTTAACCTTTCCATTTTCCATAATAGCCTGTCCCGATAATCCCACTCTGTGCCCTCCTTCGATTGTAATGAATCCCTGACGCATCTCCTGCTCACATGCATAGAGGGAATAATTACTGATGTATTCCAGCATTTCACGGATATTATCTTTAGTCACCAGATATGGTTTGTTCATCCCAGATCCCGGAATAATCTCTGTATCATGATATAAGAAAATCAGAGGTTTCCCTTCTCTGAGACGGATTTCCTGTAAATATTCAAATTCCAGCTTTTCCTTTTGTATAATACTTCTGACATCCCATGGCAGGACTTTTAAGATCGTATCTTCTTTCATTATCATCACCCCTTTACATCCATGTATATTGTGAAAGACATCTGGATATGACTAAAACATCTTTTATCTTTTATTTTGTACGACAAGGTCCTGCGCCTGTCTGAAAAATCATTCTTTTTTCACCGGAAGTTTTCTTCTGTATTTTGTCTGTTTAACAAAAAACGTCTCTTTTCAAGATTCTGAAAAGAGACGTTTTCAAAGAGAAAAATGCTACCTTTTATCAAACACATATTTTGTGAATATCAACAAACTTTTATCCAATTCCACCATAGAAAATTCCTGCCACAAGTGCAATTGCCGCACATGAGCAATATACGTATTTTCCAAGAGGGTAAAACCATGAACCAATTGGTTCTTTCATTCCTTCGCTTACTGCATGTTCCACATATTCTTTTCCCGCGATCCAGAAAAAGAATACCGCCGCCAACAGTGCTCCTAACGGGCAGAGATAAATTGATACAATATCCATCCAATTCGATACAACTGCCTGAATAAAGAGCGCAACAGCTCCCCCAAAAGCCAGGATTGATGCAGTGGCCGGTAAACGTTTCATACCGAATTGTTCCTGTAAAAATGCTACAGGTGCTTCATATAGATTGATAATAGAACTAACCCCGGCAAATGTTACACATATAAAAAATACAACCCCTACGATTCTTCCGCCAGCCATACCATTCATGACATTAACCAAATATATAAACATCAGTCCCGGTCCTCCGGAAGACAACTCTGCATTTCCAACAGCCATAGCCGGGATAACGACAAGAGCAGACAATATTGCCGATAGAGAATTAAAGAATGCTACGCTTAACGCTGCTCCTGGAATGGATTCACTTTTACTTAGATAGGAGCCATAAATTACTGAACCATTCCCTGCAACCGACATCGAAAAGAACGCCTGCCCAAAAGCAAAAATCCATACTTCCGGATTCATAAGTCCTTTTGGATTCAATGTAAAGATATAGCGATATCCATTCATTGCTCCTGGAATTGTCGCGATGTAAACCGCAAGAGCCAGAAACATTAAGAATAAAAGCGGCATCATAATCTTATTCGCCTTTTCAATTCCTCCTGCAACTCCCATCACCATAATGGCAAAGCTCGCTATAATCGCGATGATAATCCACACATTAGCTCCCCATGCTCCTGCAGTAGATTCAAATGTTCCGACAATCGTATCCATATCCTGTCCCATCTTGAAAAGATTCCCATTTACAGACATCACTGTATATTTGAAAATCCATCCAATGACGCATGTATAACCAATTGCCAGAGCTAATGCTCCTATAATCGGAATCGCTCCGACACGCTCCCCTATTTTTTGATTACCGGTCCGTATCTTCGTACATTTTCCAAATGCACCTACCGGACCGGCTCCTGCTGAACGTCCCAATGAAAATTCCCCAATCACACCGGTCGCTCCGATCAAGACAATAAAAAGGAAAAATGGAATCAAAAACGTCAGTCCACCATACTTCGAAACCATAATTGGCAGGCGCCAGATATTCCCCATTCCGACTGCCGAGCCTACACATGCCAAAATAAATCCCCACTTTGACTGAAAACCGTCTCGAGTTTCTTGTATTGCTTTTTCGTTAGCCATAATATTCTCCTATAGATCCTATTGCATTGCACCGGTGCATATTCACTTAGTTTCAGCTATTTTGTTTTATTCTTTTATTTTTATCTTTTTATTACAGAACTTTTTATAGATATCCTGCTTCTTATTTTTCTTCATTTGGATATGGCTCAAGGAACGCATGGAAGTGACGCATTGGTAATGTATGTCCCCATACAATTCTCATGTTCGGAATATTTTCACGATCTTCGTAAAGCTCTTTTACCGCTGCAATTACATAATCCAGATGTTCTTTCGTAAGTCTGCTGCGATCAATTGCGAAACGTACTACATTCGCAAGTTCTGCCTGCTGTTCCGGTGTCTTCAAATCGTATTCCATAGAATAATCACCAAGTTCCGATGTACGGATACCATAACGTCTGATCAGCTCAATACTGAATCCCTGTCCGGCAAATGTATCATGTCCTCTCTTGCCATCAAAGAATTCATCCATGTTAATGTATACCGCATGACCTCCTGCCGGAAGAACCACTCCCTTAACACCTGCATTGTAGAATCCTTCTGCCAGGTAATTACACTGTCCGATACGATCGTGCATATAATTAAAATCACAGCTTTCATATAAACCAACAGAAAGTGCCATGATATCACGTCCTGACATACCACCATAGGAATCATTACCATAACATGAAATCTGTTTCACTTTCAAAAGAACGCCTACATCTGTTTTGATTGTTCCGTCTTCATTGAAATCCGAGAATTTCTTCCAGAATAAACCTCTGTCTCTAAATGCCAGCATACCACCCATATTTGCATGTCCATCTTTTTTCGCAGACATTGTAAATGCATCACAAAGCGAGAACATCTCTGTGGCAATCTCTGCCATGGATTTATCGGCATAGCCTTCTTCATTCATTTTAATGAAATAACAGTTTTCAGCCCATCTTGCGGCATCGAATACCAGCGGGATATCATACTTATGAGCAACACGGTTGATTTCTTTTAAGTTTGCCATGGATACTGCCTGACCACAGATTGGGTTATTTGTAATACAGGTAAAGATTAAAGGTACATTCTCTACTCCGCAGATATTGATCAATTCTTCCAGCTTTTCAATATCCATATTTCCTTTGAATGGATTCTTTTCATATTTTCCACCTTCAGGGATCTCATATAACAGCTCTTTGTTATATAAATTCCTAGGAATCGAACCCATCTGTTTGATATTACCTTCTGTTGTATCAAAATGTCCATTAGAAGGAATTGTAAATACTTTTCCCGGATGTCTCTGTGCAAGAATCTTCTTTACAATCTCCATCAGTACAGATTCTGCTGCACGTCCCTGCTGGATAATGAATGTATTCGGACGTTCCATCTGTGCTGCTCCACCATTAAAAAGTCCGCCTTCATATTCACACAGATACAATTCATCCATCATCTTTTCAACATCTCTGCAATCTGTTCTTACAAGGTCGATGGAGCGTTTCCAGTTCTTTTCACCTCCACGCTCGAAAATATCGCGGAAGGTGTCCAGCAATACATAGTATCCTGTGTTACGGCCATAAGATTCATCCCCAAGAAAAAGTGACGCCCACTGATGGTTCGTCATTGCTGTTGTACCGGAATCCGATAACATATCAATGGTAAGCATACCGGCAGGAAATGCAAACTCATTGTAATGTGTTGCCTTCAATGCACGTTCCCTCTGCTCTACCGTTACGTTCGGAATATCTCGAACAGCAAATGTGTAGTGGCTAGGTGCCGGAACATTCAATGGGTATTCTTTTGTACTTTTTGTCATGTTGTTTACCTCCGTTTTTATTATTTTTGTGATGAGAATACATTATCATGATAATAAATTATTGTCAACTTATTTTGTCGTTTTTGTGTGTTATGCATGAGTATTTCAGCAATTATTTGTGCATAATGCTTATATTTTATGCTATTATTTATCATTTTTGCATTTCTCCATCTTGATTTTGAGAATATTTTATTGAACCAGATACTTTCAGATGCTATAATAAAAAAAATTAGAAACATACAGAGGAAGTTATGATATGAAAGAAAATTCACTTCAACAATTTGTAAAACTGGTTCCATTTCTTGGGAGCATGCTGGGACCAGATTATGAGATTGTATTACACGATCTGGCAGCAGATCCCCCATCTGTTATCGCCATTGCCAACCAGCATGTCAGCGGGCGTAATATCGGAGCTCCGCTGACGAATCATGCCATGCAGCTGATCGCTGATAAAGCATACAAAAAGCAGGACTGGGATCTAAATTACAGAGGACAGGCTGAGAATGGTAAAGTCCTTCGTTGTTCCACGCTCTTTATCAAAGATGACGATGGTGAACTGGTCGGACTCTTATGTATAAACTTTGACGACTCACGTTACCGTGATCTGTCTGAACGTATCTTTGCATTATGTCATCCGGATGAATACGCCACACAAAATATCAGCATCAATGCGGCACCATTCAAATCCGCTGCTGAAGATAACGAACAGGAAAGCTTTTATAATTCCATATCTTCTGCTATCGATGATGCCCTGATTGCCGTAATGAATAGTTCACAGGTACCGGCCGAGCGACTCACCCAGGATGAAAAAGTCAAGATCTTACAACTATTAGAAGAGCGTGGTATCTTCATGCTCAAGGGGGTTATTCCGATTGTTGCACAGAAACTTGCCTCCTCCCCGGCAAGTATTTATCGTTATTTGAATAAAATCAAATTAGAAGGACGTCCAAGATCGTCGTAGTATATGATTGTTCATAAACATCAACGTTTTTTGCGAAACACGAAGCGGACATCTGCAATCGAAGCAAGAGATTTACTTAATTTGGTTAAACTTTATTATTGTGGGAACACTCTAGATAACAAAATAACGGGAAATCCCTCAAAGATTGATTTTCCCCTTATTTTTTGCTATATTTTAAGGGGAAAGGAGATGATTAAGGGAATGCGGACATTTAACTATTCAAAAATCAAAGATCAGACATGGGATTCTGAAATTCTCGGTCTGATTGCTGCTATCTATAAAGAAGTTGGGAAACAGGAACTTTATTTGAAACAAAAGCCAGAAGAATTAGAAAAATTAGTTGAAATTGCAAAGATTCAAAGTACCGAAGCATCTAATGCTATTGAAGGTATTGTGACTACAAGTACACGTATCAAACAACTGGTCGAGGACAAAACCACTCCCAAAAACAGGGATGAACAGGAAATTGCCGGTTACCGAGATGTTCTGAATATCATTCACGAAAATTTTGATGCTATTCCAATTACACAAAACTATATTCTTCAATTGCATAAAATCATGTATAGCCATATGAACAATCCAATGGCAGGAAGGACAAAAAATAATCAAAATTATATCAGTGCTACTTATCCAGATGGGCACACTGAAATACGCTTCACACCTCTTGCTCCATATGAAACACCAGAAGCCCTTGATAAAATCTGTGAACAATATAATCTTGTCATTGGAAATTTCGAAGTAGAACCGTTAATTATAATCCCCATTTTTATTCATGATTTTCTCTGCATTCATCCTTTTAATGATGGGAACGGAAGATTGAGCCGTCTGCTTACTACGCTTTTATTGTATCGGAGTGGATTCTATGTTGGAAAATATGTATCTCTTGAATCAAAAATTGCTCAAAACAAAGATTTATACTATTCTGCTCTTAACCAGGCACAGAATGGCTGGCATGAAGGAAGCGAAGATGTAATTCCATTTATCAAATATATTCTCGGAACAATTCTTGCAGCATATAAGGATTTTGAAGACCGTGTTTCAATAGTCGAAGAAAAGCTGCCTGCTATCGACATGGTACGTAAAGCCGCTCACAATAAACTTGGACGTTTTACCAAACAGGATATCCGCGAATTCTGTCCTACTCTTAGTGACAGTTCTATTGAAGGAGCTCTCCGAAAAATGCTGGATTTAGGAGAATTGCGACGCGAGGGCGTTGGCCGTGCTACGTGTTATGTGCACCTGAAATAATCCTGCTATATTTATATTTCCTGATGATTTCTCTATATCAACACATCTATTGGTAATATAATAGATGTGTTGATATAGAATTTTATAAATTATCTAATTTCCCTTTTTTCCAAAAGCTTCCTGTTGGTTGAAATTGATTTGCATCTGAAGTCCCGTTTATGAAATCTTTAATAACACCATCATTTCCAATATATCGGATACAAATATCTGGATTTCCTGGTTCCATATAATAACGGTACTCTTCACCATTTCCATATACAAATGCAAAAAGAAGCTCATTATCTTCGTAATAATATTCTGCCGTATATATATTTCCGCCGGGTACTTCACTTTCAGGAAAAACACCTGCCGGAACTATAATTTTCTTTATAAGCGCACCTTCGGAATACACCGTTTTGCCTCTTTGTACTGATTTATTATAAGAATCCAGTTTTTCCTGTGTTCCGTAATATACGTCCCGAATATGTTGTATTTTAGCATTTTGGCTTGTGTTTGTATCAAAATTTTTCGATTCCTGACTTTGTGCTTGATCCGAACTTATATTTGTATTTTCTGTTATATCAGTCTCTTTATTTTTTTCCAGGAAATTTTTTATATTTATAACAGTCTTATCTGCCACTTCGCTATTTATCTCTTCTGACAGTTGTTGATCTAAAGTAAATGTCTTATTGGTCTCCTGCATATAAAATCGTACTTCTTTTTCCGTGTCATTGTTTACTTTATATATATTAATAATCATAATATCATCAAGCTTGTCATCATTATAATCAGTAAATGAAAAATCTTCTATCTTTTCATATTCTTTTCCAGTACGAATATTATTCTGTTCCATTGCTGGTAATTTCATATCCGTTCCATCTTGAAGCTTTACATGAAATATGGCATCTGCATATTTGTTTACAGAAGTATCTGGATTAAACACTATAAATTCAATATCCCCAATTCCATTTAATGTAGCTTTTACTGATAATGCTTTAGTTTCTCTAGTTTTAGCGTTTTCCTTCGCTTTAATTTTTTTGCTATTTTCCTTAACTGTTGTTTTCTTTTCTTCTTTATTTCCTAGAATATCAGGAACAAATTTAATTGTAAATACAGCGATTATTATAATTACCACAGTAGCTACAATAAATGAAAATAGAATCTTTCCTCTTGATTTTCTTTTTTTATCTAAAGTGGGGAAAGAATCTTTTTCACTTTTTTCGAAATTTGACATAAGGAACTCTTCTACAGGTTCACCACATTCTGGACAAAACATTGCTTCATCTACTAATTTCTTTCCACAGCTTGTACAATATCTTTTTCCATTAGTTTCCATATTTTATTCTCCGTAATATTTAAATATCCAGCTAGATTTGAATCAAATTCTTCTGTATAAATCGTCATGTATTCAGAAGACTCTATCCGTGTTTTCTTCTATAAATCAAACGGGTTCCATAGAACAAGATGGTACCCGTTTGATAATCTTCATTTAGTTTAAATATTATTTTGCAGTATACGTTTCCGTAGCGGTATCCGTTTTTAATACCAGCTTCGTATCATCAACCGTATAATCTGCATAATAATCATTATTCATATCTACATCTTTATCTTTGGATTTGGAAAAGTACAACTTGCCATCTTTGTATTTATAATTTCCCTCTTTTTCCCACTCTGTAATGAGTGTTTCAAATTGTTCTAATTTTAATTTTCGATCAACTTCATAAAAATCATTAATCATTTCTTCAGTGCTGGAATATCCGCTATCGACTGCTCTCTCCTTAAGATTTTTATATTCTCCATCTTTTTCATCTGCTTCTTTCAAATTGCGTATCATTCTCTTTTTAATTTTTTCTTCGTACCTATCAAGTACTTCTTGGTAATTTTTTTCAAATTTCCTTTCAGATGCAGATATCTTGTAAGTTTTGAGTGTAAAATTAAGCGTAAATTCAACGTTTAACTCATCCAAATCTACGACTTTTGTAAAATTCCCCTGATAGATTGCTTCTTGATTTGATTCACTTGTACTATCTATAATGTCCTGGATATTTACTTCTCTTACCCATTTTCTGGCCAACCCACCAGATCCTATTGATTTGTTTCCACATCCTACCAGTACTGTCGAAAGGCTCAAAACAACTGCCATTCCTGCACACATCTTCTTCATTAGTTCTCTTTTTTTCATATTCTTTTTCCTTTCCTACCAGGATTATAATATCCTGGACTTTTTGTAATAAAATTTATCATTTTTCAATGATTTTCCATATACACATCGATTCCATCAGCAATCCCTTGAACCATCTTCTGCTGATATTCGGTTGACTGCATTAACATATCTTCCTCCGGATTTGTCATATACCCCATCTCTACAATCGTCACTGGTACCTTGCTCCAATTATTTCCACTCATGGTATCTGTTTCCCAAACATATTCCTTATTGCATCCAGTAATTTCACAATATTTATCAAGAATTGCTTCTGATAATGCTTTACTTTCTCCATATATCGTGGAATTGTAAGGACTATTTGCTGTTGTACAAATTGTCATAGCCCCTTTTGCATTAGAATTTTCTGAACCATTGGCATGAATTCTTACATATGCATCTGCATTAGCGTTATTGGCAACCTCCGCTCGTTGTATACAACTAATTGGAACATCATTTGATTCTCTTGTCATAATCACCTGATATCCTCGTTGTTCCAACACTTCTTTTAATTGTAAAGACACATTCAATGTTAATTCATACTCTGGTACACCACTGGAAACACCACTTGTCCCACTGGCGTCTGCTGCTTTTTGCTCAGTTGATCCGGGTCCTAACGGTTCCATTCCTGTTGCTACAACTGCTGAATGCCCCGGATCAAGAACAATAATTCTTTTATCTATAGCATTCTGGTTTTCATAAACCGTATTGCTCTGTGAATCAGTGGTCGTAGAATTTGTTTCATTGTCCACTGTATCAACTGAACTATCAGCTTTTTTAGGAGCTTTTTTGTTCTTTTGCTTCTGTGCCTGATTTGTCTGCCTATTTTCACTGATTGTTTTTACATGCGCTTTTTGCGTACAGCCACATAATGCAAACAGAACAATTAGCAAATATAGTGCTCTTTTCATATTCTTCATATCTTGATATTTTCCCTTTGTTTATTGATCTAATTGATATCCTCCATTTTGCGCCCTGTTCTCTGCATCTTTTAAAAATTCTGCATTTCTTTTTTCAATATCTGAAAGCAGTTGGTCACTGTAATTTGCATCAAAACTACTTCCGTCATATTTTCCGACATACCAGCTTTTACTTTCGAAATAATTTCTTAATTCCTGTGAATCGAATTTTCTTCCATGTCTTGCATATATTTCATTTTTGGCATAATTTAATTCTCTTGCCGTCAAACCTTGAATATCTGAATCTGTTAATAATCTTGTCGCACTGTCTGCTATGATATATTCACTGTTAGTAGTATCTTCCGGCTGATTTTTAGCAGATTCATTATTTTGATATACATTCGAAGTAGAATCTTCCTTTTTTACTGATTTTGTATCTTCTTTTTTCTTTGTCTTCTTTTTATTATTATCTTTCTTTTTGGCCGTTTTGCTTTTTTCTTCTGTCGTTACCTGCTCCTTTGTATTCACATGAATTGTTGCATAAAGCGTAGCTATTCCAGCTATAATTACCAACGACACAATTGTAGCAACTATCATATAACCTTTATTTTTTCTGGAAACAGGTGTCCCGCAATTACTGCAAAATACAGAATCTTCTGCCAGCTCTTGTCCGCATTTTCTGCATCTCATATCTTTGCTCCTTTTTCGCTTTGATGTACCTTCTTTACTGTTTGATTCTTGAAACAACTTTAATATCAACAAAGGATGTCATGAACCAATTTCCATTTTCTTTTACCAGGGAATATTTACATTCCTGAGTCATTAGTTGTAATGCTTCTCCTGAAACCTGTACATAATAAGTTTCCCTTGTTGAAATGACACAATTGTTTTCATCACTATAAGACACGTCCGTCAATTCATACGAATCCAATTGTTCAGATATATCTCTCTGTACATATTTTTCCTGTTCTGTATAAATCGGACTGCCCTTTTGCAAACAATTAGATATTAATGAAAAATCAGAATGATTTACTGCATCATCAAAGTTTTTCAAATAGTCTTCAACGACTGCCTCCGGACCATCTTTATATAAGGTTGCGCTTCCCGCACTTAATAAAACATTTGGTGTATATGTATAATTACATTCTCCTCCATATTTTACGCTCTTATATCCTGTCTTTATATCTGACTGGGCGTTAATATCAGCTCCTGTCCCGTCTTCAAATTCAACCATATATAATTGTTTTTCCATACGGTAGATCTTTTCATATATTTCCTGCATAGAATTTACCGCATTGATGTTATAATATTCTCCGCCAGTCTGATTTGTAATCGTATAAAGATCGGTTGTATCTACGGAGCCGATTCCAATAATAAATACAGGGACATGATATCTGTTCGCAACATTTACAACATCCATTGCCGAGCAATCACTATAGTTATCATTCCCGTCTGTAAATGCAATGACACATCTTGCTCCTGACTGTGTTGCAACTCTTTCTACCGCTGTATAAAGCGCATCATACAAACTTGTCATATCCCCGGTGATCAAATCATTGATTTCATCAATTAAAAGAGAAGCATCATCTGTAAATTCCTGTTCTAGTCTTACTCCTGTTGCAAACGAGGTAAGTTCTACCTGATCACCCGCATCAAACTGCATACTATTTACAAAATTTGACATACACATTTTGGCTTCACTTAACGGAGTGCCACTCATGCTTCCACTTACATCCGCAACCATATCTACTTTTAAAGCTTCCTGTTCATTAAGCTGTGAAACCGCTTTTACTTTCTGTTTTACATAATTTGCTGTTGCATCCTTTTTTAACACGTAGAACGATGTATCATCTAAACCACTTGGAACATTTCCCGTATTTTCATCCCGGATATTCAAATATAATTTCACTTTCGGGAAATCAGATGCATCTACTTGCTGTATAGAAATGTCTAATACATTTTCCGGATCTATATACATATAAACCGTTTGATCCATTTTTGAAAAAGCCTTTTTAATTGCTTTATAATTTTTATCTTTTGCAGCTACTAAATTATTGATTTTTTCTAAATTTTCTTTATATTCTTTCTTCTCACTGTTCTCTGCATTTGCCATATCGATCGCCTGATACATAGAAACACGGTCTTTAATATATTTATTATCTGCATTTATCAAATTAGTTCTGGCCGTTTCTACTTTATTGTATTTATCAAATGTATCCTGTGCTTTCTTATTGATAATCGCTTTTTGACATTGATTTAAAGCTTTGACATATTTCTTATAACTTTCTTCATCTAATTTATAATTTTCTTTATTACCTTGTAACTCTTTTATACTGTTGCTGCATTCAGTAAATTTATCTACATTGCTCCCAATCTTCTGCAAATCATTAATTACAGCTTTTTTCCCTGAAATATCAACAATCCCACAACGATTCCATTCATGTACTGCTTTTGCTTTTTGTTGATTAAATTCCGGTATATCTGCTTTTTCTATTTTAGTTATCAGCTTTTCCTTTTTCGTATTTAATCCTACCGTGGCGTACAATACACCTGCCACAATGATTACAATTAGAAAAATTCCCAGTATCATATATTTTTTCTGGTTGTTCTTTTTAGGCTGCTGATAGTCATTATTTCCAGATCTTTTAATTTCAGAGCCACATACCGGGCAGAATGCGGAATCATCATCTATCTTACTGCCACATTTTCCACAATACATTTAATCACCTTCCTTTTTCATAAGTTCATATCCTTCAGCGATGCCTCTTGCATCTGCATCAGCCCATTTTTCCAGTAATTCTCCTGTTAATACAAGTTTTCGTATTTCAGGAATGGTATGAAAACCATGCTCTATAATTAGCCCTGGTACATTTACTGTAGCAGCTCCACGTAACACACCATAGTAATCACCATGTTCTCCCCATCTGACACATACAGTTCCTGGTACATTTAGTTGATCATTATATTCATCAGACCATTTTTTTACTTCTTCTTTACTCTCAATGCTCTGAAACTTTTCAGATTCTGATACTTGCATATTGTAATTCACTTCTGTAAGATATGATCCGATTGCATTGGCAAGATGTAACATCCTGTTATCTTCATATGCCACTGCATTAACAAATACCAATGTCTTATTAATACTGATTGGCTGTTTATCTGTAGCATATCCATTTGCATTATCCTGATTTGCATTCGTATGAAGTGACAGGAATAAATCACTTCCCTGCGCATATCTTCCTCTTAAACTAATATGCCCTTCGTCTAAACTATCATTTGTATAGCCACCTAAAGTGATGTCGTCTGTCGTTCGGGTTAAAATACATGTTATACCGTAGCTAAGTCGCAATTTCTCTTCAAGATTTTTTGCAAGTATCAATGTTGCATTACCTTCTGAATAGCTGCTCCCATCTGCATCTACTATTTTGTTTTTTCCTGAAAAATGTCCCGGATCGATACAGATAAGCAAATTACTGGCATAGATACTATTTCCTTCTACTGGTTTATATTTTTTCGTATCTGTAACACTGACGTCTATTCTGTACTCATATTGCTGTACCGTATCTTCTTTTAGAATATCTGCCAGTGTTAATTCTCTGTCTTGTATATTATGATCTGATTGAAGCTGTCCAACCTGTTTCCATTTATTTTCATTAGGCTTTCTTCGCATCAAATAATATGTATCTACATACGGATTCTTCTGATCAGACCAAGTAATATCAATTTCTTTTTCCGAAACACGTACAAATTTTATATCTGAAATGCAGATTTTTTCTGTTTCCCAATCATCTGAAAGCTTTTCTTCCTTGCAAGTTTTTAGAACTTCTTTTTTTTCTTTTTGCGTCTTATTATTTTCTTTTTGAGGAATGCATAAGTAAATAACGACCAGTAACACCGTCATTAAGAACAGCATAATTAATCTTTTATACTTCATCCTTTATGACACCTACTTTTGCAATAAACTTTTATCGGTAGTTTCTGCGCTTTCTACCGGATATGAATTGGAATAATATTCTTCATCCTGTCCAAGCTGTTTATTGGACACTTCTTCACTTTCGATTTTTCCATTATTAATTTCAATATGTGAAATGGTTTCTCCCATCATATATCCCTGTACCTGAATTATATATTTTTCTGTTCCTCCATTTTCATCTTTATAAAACATCGTATGAAATCCAGATATCTCTCCAAGGTATTTACTTTTATTATTCTGTATTGTATATGCCTGATAAGTATAATCTGCTTCACATGTTCCATTTTGAACAAGAAGTTCCTTTATTCCATCTTTATCTATATCGCATAAAAAGTAATTCATAACTTGTATCCCGTCATAATACTTACTGTATGCAGCATCAATAATCGGTCCATATTCTGCAAGATATGTATCAGATGTTACAGAATTTGAACTTTCAGCTATGGATTGACTATCTATTGACGTTTCTTTTGAAGACGAATTAGTTGTATCTCCATACTTTATCTGAATCACAACTTTTCCAAACTCATCTGGATTATATCCTTGTATAGAATTAGTCGCATTACTATAAACTTTATCAGCATCAAACCCTTCATTTTTTCCTTGAATTCTTAATAAAATTTCATCTACGGAATCTTGAAATTCAAATACTGATTTTCCTGTTTCTTTTATTTTTGCAGCATCCTTATTCAAACCAAGTTTTGTGAGCATTTCTATCATCTTTTGTTGTGTTTCATCTGGCATGAAATCTGATCCTGACATTGGTTCTGTCTGACCTGCTTGTTCTACAAATTGATTATTTTCATAAGTTAATACAAAAGATTTAATTGTTGCTCCAGTGGCATAAGTACACACTACTTCATCATTACTTCCACATATATATGTTTTTTTATCTTTTGTAATTAAAAAGATACCTGCATTTTCATTATCCCCATATCCAAGAACAGGATATAATCCCCAGTATTCATCCTGTAATGTTACTTCTCCATTAACCAACGCATACATTTGTAAATAAACTGCATTCTGATTTTCTCCAATACCAATAGAATTTTTTTCACTTTTCTTCAGTAACAATACCAGCAATTCTTCCTTGCCATCATTGTCATAATCCATGATATTCCAATTCATTACGCCTTTTTCAGATTGAAGAGGTTTTACACTAACTCCATTATAAGAAGTCCTCTCATATTTGCATTCATATTGACCTTCTTTACATTGTCCTTCTTTTGGGATCAATACTTTATCTACATACGTATACAGATCATATCTTTGCTGAATTTCTTCTGATTCTTCCGTATCTACATTTTTCACAGCTTTTTTTAATATATTCGTTGCTTCCTTTTGCTTTCCCTGAGCCATATAAAGATCTGCAAGTTTGATATATGGTTCTTTCTTTTTCGGTTCGATAGAAATGGCTTTCAGATATTTATCTTCTGCTTTTTCATAATCTAAATCTTCAATATACTTATTTCCCTCATCCATCAATGCCTGATAATTATTATTTTTCTTTACATTATCTGTTCTCCGTGTGGCATATGACATTCCAATCCCTACAGATATTGCAATAATAAAAAATGCAATAATCAATGGCCATATTCTTTTTTTCTTTTTTACATTGTTTGTCGCATTTGGCTTTTCACGACCTGACGCTGTCTCCGTCCCACAATAAGGGCAGAAACGGGCATCCTCTCTAATTTGTTTCCCGCATTTTTTGCAAAACATGCTTTCTCTTCCTTTAACTAATCAACATATTTATTTACAAAACGATCCGCTGTCGGAACGTGTATAGTTCCCTGATTCAAAGCTTTCACTCCCAATATAATAAAAAGCAGTTTCTGGATTATCTCTATAACACCTGTAATTGCTATCGTAAGATTGGTCACGAATTTTTCCGTAAAATCTATTCCCATAGCCAAAATGATATGTTCCATACAATCCATCACATCTGGAATTAAATGTACGATTGTAGTTGCCATGGAAAATATGATCATTAATACAATTGCTTTTACAGCATTCCTTCTAAGCCACTGATTATTTTCCACTAGCAATACATATCCTGTTAAAAATACTGCAACAAAATATCCCCCAAATAATCCAGTAAAATATATTGCCGCACATAACGCACCTACCGATATTCCCAACTTTGTCTTTTGCATTCTTTTTCTCCTCTTCTCAATTATTCTTATCGTTTAAGAATAATCTTTATCAAATATTTAAATATATAAATCATCAGCTGCATATATCCTGCTCCGCAAATGATTCCTGTAAATAATCTTCGGACATTCGTTGACTCTTTTATTCCCAGATATTGAACATGCCAGTCTACGAACATAATTATGCACATAGACAGGCATACTTCTATTGAAAAATGTATTTTTAAATACAACAGTCCACCAACCAAATATCCTAATCCAACGCCTGTACATCTTGCACATACAGGGAATTGATAGCCGTGCCAGAAAAAGCTTCGATCTGCTCTTTGATGACATCCGGATGATTTTCCTATCTTCATTAAGTATTGATGTAGTTTATGCTTCTGTAGATTCATGTTCTAATTTTTGATATTCCTCTTTCTCTTTGCGCAGCAGATTCCATTGTGCAAATGCCATTAAAACATAGACAATTGCCAATATTAACAAGAGCTTTCCCATGAAAGAAATATGAGACACCCAGAAAAATGCAGCACCTAAAAGTGCAAATACACTAATACAAAGTGACGCTTTCATTGCGGTATCTTCTTTCTCCAATTCATTTTTCCAGTCTTCAAGATTGCGGAATTTATTACCACAATCCGAGCATACCCAATAAGTTTTATTTGTAGTATCTACAGATGTCTTCTGCTTACTTCCACAATTTCCGCATAGCAAACCAAATGGTCCTAATACTAACCATCCCAAACATCCCTTTGTAGATGAATATCCTCCACCTGAGGTTTTTACATGTGTATCTGTTTCTGTAGTAATTTGTAATCTTTTTCCACCACACTTCGGACACTTAACTGTTTTAATCTTATAATCTTGAGGTTCAGATTCCTGTTTTTTTGCTACAGAATCAGGCATTCCCTGATATACAATCTCTGGTTGTTTTTCATCTGTGTTGACAGAATTCTGTTTTTGTTCTGCGCCACATGCTCCACAAAAACGTGCCCCCTCTGGTAATTTGTTTCCACACTTTCTACAATACATCTCTTTTCCTCCGTATCTCTCTATTCCTTTTCTAAATATATAGTATCTGTTCCATCTTGTAACTTTTCAAACTGAATTCTGACCTTTTACTCACATTCTGCTTTTCAATCTTTTGGATAACTTGGAAATCCTGTTTTGCACCACACACGCCACAAAACTTTGACCCATCCGGTAGTTTTTTCCCACATTTTTTGCAATACATCTTGTTAATCCCTTTTCCTCGTATGATAATTATTCAATCTTCATCCCACAGTTGATACAAAACAAATCGCCCTGTTCAACTTCTTTACCACAATTTGGACATTTATTCTGCAGAATTGTATCATCACTAATCTCATCAATCGCCTGTTCTAATTTCATTCCGCACGATATACAGAATTTCTGCTCCTCATTAACCATTACATTACATCGAGGACATCTTTTTTCTGGTGCTGTTTCTTCCATTACTATTGGGTTTTCTCCTGTTTCATTGCTGCTTTTTTCAACTTTCCATCCGCATCCTGTGCAAAAAGTATTCCCCTGAGTTATAACTTTTCCACAATTCGGACATACATTCATATTTTCTTCTGTTTCACTTTCTTCATTTACCATTTCTTCTAATGTGTCTTCTTCCTTTTCTCTTTCAACAATTTTATGGCCACATGATGTACAGAATGCAAATCCATCTTCTATTGGTGCACCACAATTTGAACATCTCTTTTCCTGCTTCGCTTTATCAGGTACTTTCTCTACTTTCATCCTGCTTCCACATGCATTGCAAAATACAGAATCCGAAGATACCTCTGCACCGCAATTGGGACAATTTATCATTCCCCTTAAGACATTAAGTTGTTTTTGCTTCAAGAGAACTCTCTCTTTACCTTCATCAATTTTCTGGCACAGCTCTTTCAACTGTCCTTCTGCATCTGATGAACAATTTTCATAAAAATAAATACCTATCTGCTTATATAATTCTTCCTGATTTTTTTCTTCTTCCTTAATTTCATTGGATATCTTCATCGATCCAGACATTTCTTTTGCTTTGTCTGTTCCTGCATTGATCCAATTGGATAATCTCTGATCCACATCGTCTAATAAAGCCATCTCTTCTCTCCTGTTCATTTAAAATATAATCAATTCTTTGTGTAATTAAATAGTGAAGTCGTGCATTCCGCAGTATCTACATTAACATCCGCTCCTGCAACAAATTCGCCATTTTCCGTAAAAGTTACATTTACTAATGTACATTCTCCTGTTTCCCAGTAATACGGATTATCTGATATCGTCATTGCAATATTGTCTGAGTCTGGTACTCCTAATTGTTGTTTTATATATGCTATTTGCTCACGTGTAAATATACCGTCATTTTCTGTATTTTCAGATTTTTCCGTTGTATCTTCAACCGCATCTGTTATATTATTCTCTGGCTTAGCTTCACTTAATTGAATGACTCCCCATTTTCCATTCTTTTTCACCCAGCATTTTCCATCATATACCGGAAGGATTTTTTCAAAAACACCCGGAAGAATTACCAACTTATTATCTGTAGTCCTCATTTCCCATTTTTTGTTTTTAAAAAGTGTAATATAACCTTCTGTTGCAGCATAACAATAATCCTTCTGGATTGTTTGTCCTAAATCCGCATAATATTCATTCCATGAGGCATCATACTCTATTGGAATAACTTCCTTTCCGAGTTTATCTATGTACCCCCATTTTCCATCTTTTTGCACTGCCATTAATCCTGAATTTTCAGATCCACATTCATCATATATGTAACTACCGATCAAATTTCCATCTTTCCACAATGCATATTTTGATGAAAGATTTTCAATCCATATTCCTGGGTCTCCATTTGATGATTCATTGTATAACCTATCCGCTTTCTTCAATGGAATGGTTGTTGATAATTCTTTAAGTTTTTCAGTATATTCCTGATCGTCAGAATATTTCATTCCAGATAATGTATTCTCTATACTGTTATAAAAATAATAACTTCCCTGTAATTCTATCTTCTCATAATCCGGACAGTTCTCTACTTTTCCCTCGTCCGTAATGATACAACTGTCTCCGCCATCTACGCTTAACCAATAATAGCCATCTAACGTTTTTACACTATCAACAACAAATTTCTTATTTGAATCAGAATTACTTTGTCTCGCAAATGTGTTTACGGCCTTATCTAAATCAATAATCTTTCCATCCATTTCAATCAGGCTATATCTATCCTTTTGTTTCAAAACAGCGTATTTTGATTCCTTTTGTTTTTGAAGTTCATTTGTAGCGTTTTCCCGGTTATCACTTGCTCTTAAGTAATAAATATCATCCGCTTCAATTTCAGGCTGTAAAACCCATGTATATTCTGAGGCATTTGATATCTCTTCTTTTTTCTCTTCAATTTCTTTTTTTATTTTAGAAATATCATTATTCTTTTTTCCTTTTTCCTCTGTTACTGCCACATTTTCAGAAGCTTCTTCCAAGATTTTTACTGCTTTAT
The DNA here is from genome assembly GCF_977044405.1 of Dorea sp. Taxonomy (NCBI): domain Bacteria; kingdom Bacillati; phylum Bacillota; class Clostridia; order Lachnospirales; family Lachnospiraceae; genus Dorea; species Dorea sp. The sequence continues at coordinate 125,929 of NZ_CDRRQK010000003.1, read as the reverse complement.
CATATTGTTCCTGTGCAACATATACATCAGCCAGCTTTAGATATGGATCCTTTCTTTTAGGATCTATCTTTATTGCTTTCAGATAAGATGCTTCTGCTTTTTCATAATCCAGATCTTCTACATATTTATTTCCCTGTGTAATCTGATTATTATATTCGTTTATCTGCTTTTCTTCCTTTGGCTTTGATATCCAAAGTCCGGCAATTATACCTGCAACAATTATTACCAGAATAAAAAAGATTCCCCATTTCTTTCCTGTATTTTTCTTGCTAGCTTCCTTGTTTTCTTTCTGTAAAGCATATGCTGACTGGTCATGCTGCAACTGACTTCCGCAATTTTTACAGAACTTCGCACTATCATTATTCTTGGTCCCACACTTTTTACAAATCATAACTTTTCCTCATATTATTTATCCGATTTTCGCACCACAATTTCCGCAGAACATATCTCCTGCTACAACCGGCTTTCCACACTTCGGGCATCTGCCTTCTGTTTGCTGCTTTATAAGCATGTTGTTTTTTATCGTATTAATTTTTTCAAAAAGAGGTAACAGTTGTGGCAATGGATCTTCAAAGGCTCCTTCGTAATATTCCTTTCCAAGTTCCATATATGCCTGCTCTAACATATCTTTTGTATTCATTTTTTCTTCATTTACCAGTACGGTTCTATCATTTTCCATAATTCTTCCCCTTTTCTTATCTATGCTAATCTGAACATATTTTCATTCAGACCTTGTTCATTTTTAATTACAATTTTCATTGCCCGGGGCAGATAATAAATTCTTCCAGCTCCCAGTGGTTGCCCGCTTTCCAGGTGAACACAACATTTCTTTTGAGGTATTACAACATATTCATCATATTTCGTATCATAATATATTTTTGCAAGACACTTTTCTTTACCTTGATTATTTTTTAAGATAATGTTGTTATTCTCCTTTAATATGTATACATACTTTTCTTTGTCCATTGGAAATACTTTTCCCGTATAAGGAATCTGCACTCCTTCTATTGCCCCAAAAAATTCTTTCTGTTCTTTATGATTAACACTGATATCATTTACTGGATAAGTTTTCACATCTTCATGGATATATGGAGTGGTTGGAATATAATCCGGTACAAATTCTTTTCTGTATTCTTCCTTTTTATATTCTTCTTTTCCCATATTCATAAGACCATATATATTTATTACAACCGCTGCAATCTGCAATAATCCCCACAGAATAAACGGCATCATATTGAATTGCACAACATTTCCGATTCCAAAATAACTTACAGTACTCCCGATCATATCCAATTTTTCTTTGATCATCCGAAACAGCAGAACTGCTGTAATAACTATCACTGCCTGTCCTGCAAGTTCTATACAATAAACCGCTGATGAGCGTATTACCCATGCTGAAACTCCAACAGCAATTGTTAATATAATCAAAAACAACAACATATATATGTATGAACTCATATATTGCTTTAGTGCTGCCTGAATGCTTCCTGTAAAGGTGTCGTTTGATTTACCATATATCATATTTAACATTTTCAGTAATGACACATCCCATGTACTTATTTTCAGAACAGGGAAAAATATAATTTCTAATGTTAAAAGAATCAGTATGCCTGATATATATTTCTCTTTTCTATCACTCATCCCTTTTTCTCCTACTCTTCTTCGATTTGTGTAAGTAATTGCCGTCGCTCTTTAGGGAACTTCCGCATTGTAAAAAGTAAACCACCTATGCTTCCAACAATTCCGATACAACCAGCTATCACTATTAATAAGCCTCTTGTAATCTCCATTTTATAGCCATCCCCCGCTTCTTACCTGTTGATATACATTTTCCAATAATTGCATTTCTGAATCTGTATCATTATTTTTTAATTGTGCATAATATAATTTTTCAGCACGTTCATAATACTTTTCAAATGCTGAATAATCCCGGAAATCATTGCCTTTTTGTTCCTGCTTATCTATCTCTAAAAAAGCAAGGCGTTTTTCGATATTATAATCATCTCCGTAAAGTTCTATCATTTGTGTGAGTATATCTGCAGTGTCTGCCAGATTCTTTTGTTTCTGGTATAAAATTGCCAGGTTATTATATGTTGTATACGTTTCCCATCCTTGTTCAATTACTTCTTTACTAAGATTAATTGCTTCGTTTCTTAACTGTGTGTCTCCGGCATCAGCAAGATCAATATCAACTTGAATCAGTTTTTCTAAAATCTGCATCTGATTCTCCATCGGAAGATTATTTCTTGCTTCAAGTAATATTGCTCTTTCTTCTTTATCTTCTCCGGCTTCTTCGTATATTTCACTTAATAACAGGTATGCTCTTGTCTTCAATTGATCATCCTCTGTAATTCCAATACATTGCCGGAATTCTGATATGGCATCACTTTCGTTATTTAGTGCTTTTTCAATCTCACCTTTTGTAAAATGAATAGAATCTTCGTTCAGTCCTTTATCAATGGCATCCTGTAAGATTTCTTCGGCTTTTTCTGTATTTCCGTTATATGCTAATGCAATGGCATAGTCTCTGTAATACAGACTGTCTTTTGCTCCAAACTGGAATGCTTTTTCAAAAACGTCTACTGAACTTTCGTAATCTTCCAGTTGGAAATAACTTTCCGCTTCCAGATAATACAAATCTCCCATTCTCTCATCTATAATATCTACTTTTTCATTTTGCAGTACATCATATTCTACAAAGTCTATACATTTTTCATATTTTTCTTCATCATACAAGGTATATGCATTTTGATAATAGCTTTCCAACTTATCCGGAAATACTTTTATTGCACTCTTATAGACTTTTCGTTCTTTTCCATATTTCCCTGCCTCACGGTACATAACCTGTTTTTCGACAAGATTATTGTATTTTTCAACACGTTCTAGCTTTACTTCATGTATTCCATATCCTGTGCCAGCTATAGATATTCCAAGCAATAATATAAACCCAGCCCTTATAGCTCTTTGTCTTGCCAATAACCGCTTGTATCTTTTATCTTTTTTATAAATATTTTGAAATGCCTGATACATCTCATAAGCATTCGCATATCTTTTATCACGTTCTAATACGATTGCTTTCATGATGACACTTGCAAATCCTTCACTGACATGCTCCTGTAACTCTTCATATTCTCTTCCAGATCTGTGACGCTCCAGTTTATGTCCTGTAATCAGATGATAAAATGTTGCCCCTACACTGTATATATCACTTTTTTCATCCACCACAGTATGATTCGGTATCGCATGTATAGATTTTTTATCTAATGCAATAATGTATTGTTCCGGAGAGGTATAACCCTCGGTATATCCAAGAACCGTGTTTTCATCCATAAAGAAGGAAATATTAAAATCAATCAGACATATATTTCCCTGTGGCGTTAACATAATATTTGCCGGTTTAATATCGCCATGAACAATCGGTGGCTTCTGGCTATGCAAATAATACAAAGCACTACATAACTGCATTCCCCACCGTATTAATTGATTTTGTGAAAACTGAACTCCTTCCTCTAGTAATTCTTTAAATGAGTGTCCCGGTATAAAGCTCATAACCGTATAGATTTCGCCGTCAACATTCAAAAAATCTAATACTTGTGGTAAATATGAATGATTCAGATTTTTCAATATATCTACTTCTTGTCTGTTAATCCTCATATTTACATTCTTTTGTTTAATTCTTTTTAATACAACCTCTTTTTTTAATCTCTTGTGATAAGCTTTATATACGGCACCTCCGCTTCCAGATTGAAGATACCCTATAATTTCATATGTATCTGAAAATATATTTTTTTCATTGCTCATAATACTGTAATCCTTTTTATCTCCGGTCTTTTGCAACATTCTTTAATAGTATCGTTCCCAATACCATCATGATGACCGTCATCCCTATCAGGATTCCCCAGGAAGATACAACATGCATTTTTGATGCTTTAAAAAAGCTTTCTGCTTTGTGTTCCAGCATTGGAAAATCTGCCTGCATTTTTAATTCAAGTTTATTCAATCTGGCAATACTTCCAAGTGCTTCTACTGACCATCTACTTACTGTGCAATAGGAAATTTTTTTACCCATTCCTTCCAGGTTAAAAAGAATTCCACTAAACAGAAGTTGTATAATCAATACAAATGGAGCTGCTGTCATCGCCTTATCCCCGCTTTTAGCTATAGACGAGATAATAAATCCCATTGCAATAGCTGCCACAACGGTCAACCAGATTGTAAAGAGTATTTCTATTCGAAAATTTCTAAGAAAAATACCTTTTTCCCCGCTTTTCGTTAATGTAAGAAATACCATTGTCAAAGTAACTGCCTGTACCATTCCAAGTAACATTTGCAATACAAATTTTGACATCATATAACATGGCAGTTTTAAATTAGCCATGTATTCTCTTTTTAAAATAACTCTTTCTTTACAGATTTCCTGTATAGAATCAAACATTCCAATCCAGATTCCTGAACAACTCAATGCAAACAAAATAGATTTTGTGCTCTCATATATATTGAAAATATTCTCATCTGCCACGATATTAAGTAATATCGCAATCAGACACGGCTGCAATAACAAAATTATCAAACGCAAACGGTCATTCCATAATAATTCAGCATATCTTTGTGTCAAAATCAAAAATTGTCTTACAGCCGAAACTTTACTTCCTTTTTGTTCTATATTTTTCTCAACAGGTTGATTTATAGTTTTTCTGCTATTTCCATGTCTGGAACGTTCGAATTTTTCCTGCCAATATTGTGGATTTTCCGCTATCATATTATATATATTTACTAATTCACCGGTCTGATAAAATGCTTTCGCTTCCTGTACATTTCCGCAAAAACACAAACGGCCTCCGGGACCCATAAAAATGACTTTATCGCATAATTGCAGATTCTGTGTCGTGTGAGTAACTATAATAACGGTCTTATTCTGTTCTTTCGCCAGATCTCTAAGCGTCACCATCAGATTTTTTTCTGTTCCAGGATCAAGTCCAGAAGTAGGCTCATCTAAAAAGAATAATTTAGGATCAGCTAATAATTCAACAGCTATACTTGCTCTTTTTTTCTGGCCACCAGATAATTTCCTTATATAAGTATTCTGATGCTCTGTCAGATCAACCATTTTAAGAACTTCTGTGATTCTGTCTTCCATTTCCTGTCTTTGTGTATCTTCAGGCATCTTTAATTTTGCAGTATATAGAAGCATTCTTTTCAATGTAAGATTTTCATAAATAATATCCTGTTGAGGGACAAATCCAATAATATTTTTCATATATTGAAATTGCTCTATCAGATTGATTCCATTACAATATACATTTCCTGAAAACTCTTTTTCAAAACCGCTGATTGCATTCATCAACGTAGTTTTTCCAGCTCCCGATCCACCAATAATTGCAACAAATTCATTTGGATGAATTTCACAATTTACAGATTGTAATATCTTCTTTTTCTTTTTTCCTCTTCCAACTGTTTTATTGATATCACAGGCTCTGAGAGAAATTCCAGAAGTTAGCGTTCTATAATAAATACAGGTATTAGAATAGAATAATTGATAATCAAGAATCTGAATAATATCTTTGTCCATCAATTCTCTGTACTGTCTGACCGGACTTCCATTTACCATTACACCATTCGCACTATTCAGATCACGGAGAATCGTTTGGCCGTCTTTTTTATATATTGCACAATGGGTTTTTGATATACCTGGATGGTTTAATACAATCTGATTCGAACTGTTTCTTCCTATTAATATTTCACTTTTATCTAAAGATTGTCTTTTCCACATCTTATATTCATCTGCCATTTGATATAAAATAAGTACCATTTTTTCTGGCTCATGAATATTCCCAATTCTCATAATTGATTGATCATAAAGATCTACATATCCATCTTTCTTTTCAAGCATTTTCCTTTTTTCTGCACTTCCAAGATATGTCCCATTACTGCTATCTTCGTCTCTATATAAAAGATACGAATGTTCCACCTGAAATGTCCCATGAATTTTGGATATGATTGAATCTGCTATGACAATGTCGCATTTACTTTCATCTCTTCCCATATAAAGCAGTGTTTTACCAAATTGATTCAAATCAATTTCTGACATGTTTCCACTGCTATCTATAATCGTTAATGTTCTCTTTAGCATAGGCTAATTCTCCATAATTTCTATAACTTCAAATTCTTCATCTAAAGACAACCGAAACTTCATTCCGGGAATGAGTTTAACAGGTTCACTTATCACTTTATCATTCACAAATGTATGGTTTAGTGACTTCAAATCTTCCAGCCAAAATTCACAATTGATTTGATAAATCCGGGCATGTCTTCTGCTTATCATAGGATTATCCTTTATTACATAATCATTTTCTGCCTGTTTACCTATCATAAATTCATTGTCATCTACTTTAATCCGTTCTCCTGTTTTGAGTCTTTCTAAAGTCAAACAACATGCTTCAAATGGTGCAAATACCGTTTCGTCTTCATCGATATAAAGATTTTCTGCCAGAATGGTTTCATCATTCTCTTCTACATCTGGAATTAATTCCTCTTCTTCAGGCAAACTAATATTTCTAAGAATTACAGTTTCTGTAAAACCTTGTTTTTTTACCGGCGGAATATATACCTCAGTTCTATCTTTCCATCCTAAAAGTAGTTCTCTCATCCCTCATATTCCTTTCTACTCTTATCTTTCGATATATTCGTTCTTACGAAGATATTATATTCTTTTTTACGAAGATATTCAATCTATAAAAACTATTTTATGCTTATTGTATGCGCAAACAGGAGGCACAAGTATAAAATGATTGACTATAGCCCTTTTTGGAAAACACTTGAGAATTCTAATGAGAATTGGTATACATTAACAAATAAACATCATATGTCCAATAGTACCCTGCACCGTCTAAAACATAATAAAGATATCTCTACCAAAACATTGAACGATTTATGCAGGATATTGAACTGTAATATTCAAGATATTATTCAATACATTCCTTCAGATACAGATCAAATTTTATAAAAAATACCTCAGACTTCCACTTTCGGAAGCCTGAGGCATTTTCATATCTCTATCTTATTCATATGATTTTTTCAATTCTATTCCGCTACATCCTTCATTGAGAATGAAATTCTTCCCATCTTGTCTTTTCCAAGGCATACTACCTTGACAACATCGCCAAGTGTGAGAACGTCTTCTACGCGGTTTACTCTTTCTTTGGAAAGTTTGGAGATGTGTACCATTCCCTCTTTTCCCGGTGCAAACTCAAGGAATGCACCAAAATCTTTGATGCTGACAACTTTTCCTTCCAGAACCTGTCCTGCTTCAAAGTCTGTTACGATGATGTGGATCATCTTCTGAGCTTCTTCCATGCCCTTAGCATCTGTTCCACAGATAGATACTGCACCATCATCTGTGATGTCGATCTTAACACCTGTCTGCTCGATGATTGCGTTGATTGTCTTTCCACGCTGTCCTACTACGTCACCGATCTTCTGTGGATCGATCTGCATCTGGATGATCTTTGGAGCGAATTCTCCAACCTGTGCTCTAGGAGCATCGATTGCTTTATTCATAACTTCATCAATGATGTAAAGTCTTGCTTTTCTTGTCTTAGCGATTGCTTCTTCAATGATTGGTCTTGTCAGTCCGTGGATCTTGATATCCATCTGGATTGCTGTGATACCCTTGTGTGTACCAGCTACTTTAAAGTCCATGTCTCCGAAGAAGTCTTCGAGTCCCTGGATATCTGTAAGTACAAGGTAATCATCATCTGTCTCACCTGTTACAAGTCCACATGAGATACCAGCTACTGCAGCCTTAATTGGTACACCTGCTGACATCAGTGACATAGAAGATGCACATACACTTGCCTGAGATGTAGAACCATTGGATTCGAATGTCTCAGATACTGTACGGATCGCATATGGGAATTCAGATTCGCTTGGAAGTACTGGAAGTAATGCACGCTCTGCCAGCGCTCCGTGTCCAATCTCACGACGTCCCGGTCCTCTGGATGGTTTTGTCTCTCCTACAGAGTATGATGGGAAGTTGTAGTGGTGCATATATCTCTTTGTTGTCTCTGCTTCATCTAAACCGTCCAGCTTCTGAGCTTCAGAAAGTGGTGCCAGTGTACAGATATTGCAGATCTGTGTCTGTCCACGAGTGAACATTGCCGAGCCATGTACTCTAGGAATCAGGTCAACTTCTGCAGCCAGAGGTCTGATCTGGTCAATCTCTCTTCCGTCCGGACGTTTGTGGTCTTTTAAGATCATCTTACGTACAGTCTTCTTCTGATACTGGTAAACAGCCTCTGGAAGAACTGCAAGCCACTCTTCGTTTTCTGCAAATGCTTCTTCTAACTTCTCTGTTACGACACGGATATTTTCTTCTCTTGTCTGTTTGTCATCTGAGAATACTGCTACTTCCATCTCTTCTGGTGTAACGATCTCTTTGATTGCTGCGAAGAGTTCTTCCGGAACTGCACAGCTTTCATATTCGTGTTTTGGTTTTCCGCATTCTGCTACGATTGTGTCGATGAATGCGATTACCTTCTGGTTTAATTCGTGTGCTGCAAAGATTGCATCGATCATCTGCTGTTCTGGGACTTCGTTTGCTCCGGCCTCGATCATGATTACTTTTTCTCTTGTTGAAGCAACTGTTAAAGCCATGTCAGAAACTGCTTTCTGAGCTGCTGTAGGGTTGAATACGAATTCTCCGTCTACCAGACCTACCTGTGTTGTAGAGATTGGTCCGTCAAATGGGATATCTGAAATTGTTGTAGCAATTGCTGCACCAAGCATAGCTGTAAGCTCTGGTGAGCAATCCTGATCTACAGATAATACAAGGTTTTCCAGTGTTACGTCATTACGGTAATCCTTTGGAAACAGTGGTCTCATCGGACGGTCGATAACACGGCATGTCAGGATTGCATTTTCAGATGCTTTTCCTTCTCTTTTATTGAATCCTCCAGGAATCTTTCCTACTGCATACATTCTTTCATTGTATTCTACGCTTAATGGGAAGAAGTCGATTCCCTCTCTTGGTTTTTCTGATGCTGTTGCTGTACAAAGTACAGTTGTGTCACCATAGTGCATTAATACTGCACCGTTGGCCTGTTTTGCAACTCTGCCTACGTCAACTCTTAAAGTTCTGCCGGCAAGTTCCATCTCAAACTTTTTATACATAAATGTTTTCTCCTTTAATTTTTCTTTTGTGGTTTAAGATTACCCCGAAACTACTGAAAAACACATTTTTTAATTAAAAAAAGTCACTGCTGACAGCTGTTTTGCCATATAAAATCACTGCCCATAACTGTTTTTTAGATAAAATATACTTTTCAGTGGTCTCGGTGAAGTTTTCCCAATCCACAATCTTAATTATTATAACATATCACATATCACATTGCTACTCATATTTCAGGAAATCTGTAAATTCACGAAAGTATTGTTACTGTCCACACGTTGTGCAAACAGTAACAATAATTGCAACGTTTATTTTTTTACATAAGCAGCAAAGAAAAAGGGGACATTCTTCCGAATGTCCCCCATAAAAAGCATGAATTATTTTCTTAATCCAAGTTTTTCAATCAGTGCACGGTATCTTTCGATATCTGTTTTCTTCAGGTATGCAAGAAGTCCTCTTCTCTGTCCTACCATCTTAAGAAGTCCTCTTCTTGAGTGGTGATCCTTGGGATTAGCTTTGAAGTGATCTGTAAGATCATTGATTCTTGCTGTCAGGATAGCGATCTGTACTTCCGGTGATCCTGTATCTCCTGCTGTTCTACCATACTGTGCTACGATCTGTTCTTTCTGCTCTTTAGAAATCATTGTTGTTCCTCCTAATTATTCTTTCTTATAATTCTAAACGCCTGATATACGTGAAATCTGCTGTTCACATCTTCCACTGCATACTTAAGTATTAAGTAACGGTTGGAGTTTCCAGTTACCGAACACCGGCTTCAACGTTGCTTAGTATATCATATGCCCCAGTCAATGTAAAGGAAAATTTACGCAATTCCAAAATATTCTTTTCCTCTTGCAATGTCTCCATCTATCTGCTCTTTCAGCTCTTTCACCCCGGCAAATTTACGCTCAGGTCTGCGGAATTCCACAAGCTCGATCTTTGCACTTTTTCCATATGCATTGCCGGAATATCCGAACAGGAAACTCTCGATCAAAAGCCGCTTTTCTTCTGTTACCGTCGGTTTAATACCAATGTTGGCAATTCCCGGATATTCTTCCCCGTCAATCTGAACTCTGCAGAGATAGACCCCATGTGCTGGTACCAGTTTGTTTTCCGGCCATGCAATATTAAGCGTTGGAAACCCCAGTGTCCTTCCAAGCTTCTTTCCATGCTCTACAACACCTTCTACTGTATACGGATAGCCAAGCAGGGTTTCCGCCAGGCCTACGTTACCTTCTTTTACTACTTCTTTTACATAGGTGCTGCTGATAATACGGTCTTTGTACCGCTCTTTTTCAATTACGATCAGCTGATAGTCATATTTATCTGCATATTCTGCCAGCATCTTTACATCGCCCCGTTTTTCACAGCCGAAATTAAAATCTGTTCCTACCACAACGTATTTCGCATGGAACAGCTGATAGATGATCTTTTCAATAAAATCTTCTGCACTTACCTGACGGAAAGACTCTGTAAACGGGCATTCTATCAGATAATCAACATCAGTTTTCACATGCTCATACCGTTCTTCTCCTACCATCAGAAGCTGTGGTACAATATTCTTTTCCTTCCATAACGGTGTCATATCAAACGCACACACTACGCTGCTTATATGTTCTTTTTCTCCTAATTCATGGACTTTTGATATCAGTTTTTGGTGTCCTCTGTGCAACCCGTCAAACTTTCCAAAAGTCACTGCTGTCCTGCCGCTTCCTTTATAATCCGCAAGCCATTTGATATACTGCATATTTTTCGTCCTCGTTAATCGTTAAAAAACATTTTTACGATATGGTATTGTCTGTCTTTTTCTTTCCATTTATAAATGGCAATGAACTTTCCTTCTTCATCATAGAGACGTACCTGTGTTTCATCAGCCGGTATCGTTTTTCCATCTGTCAGCATCTTTGGCTCTAACGGATTGCCGTTTTTTGCAAATGCTTTCCACTTTTCTTTCACTATGATTTTCGGATATGAAGGAAACATTTCATCAATCGGGACCAGTATCTTACTGAGGATACCGTCCCCTCTTAGCTGTTCAATCTCGCTTAACGTCTTGGCATCTGCAATCTGAAAACTCGATACCCTGGTACGGATCAACGACTCCATACAGCCGCCACATCCCAGTTTTTCACCTATATCATGGCACAATGTCCGGATATAAGTTCCTTTCGAACATGATACTTCCATTCTGACTCTTGGAAGATCTACATCCAGTATGTTGATCTCCAGGATCTTTACCGGGCGTGCCTTACGTTCTACTGTCTTACCTTCACGCGCCAGCTCATATAATTTTTTCCCATTCACCTTTAATGCGGAATACATCGGTGGTATCTGATCATAATCACCGACAAATCCCATAACGCACTCTCTTACCGCTTTTTCTGTAAGATCCTGCGTGCTCCTTTCTTCCAGTATCTCACCGGAAGTATCCTGTGTATCCGTTGTTCTTCCAAGAAGCAATACTGCCTCATAGGTCTTATCTTTATCCGTCAGAAGATCACACAGCTTCGTTGCTTTTCCAAGACACACCGGCAGAACACCTGTCGCATCCGGATCCAGTGTTCCCGTATGGCCGATCTTTTTCTGACCGACAATTCCACGAAGCTTTGCTACCACATCGTGGGATGTAAATCCCTTTTCTTTATACACATTTATGATTCCGTGTATCATAGTTTACTGCTCCTGTGTTTTTTCCAGTTTTTCCAGCTGTTCTTCAATCTGTTTTGACAGATTGTTAAGCACATCGAATGGTGTTCCCGCCATTGTAAATCCTGCTGCCTTTTTGTGACCGCCGCCTCCAAAGTACTGCGCGATCTTGCTGACATCCAGTTCACTCTTGGAACGGAGGCTTACTTTGAATTCATTCTGTTTTAATTCATACATGAATACTGCCACTTCTACACCTTCGGTTACCCGAAGCTGGCTTACAATTCCTTCCAGATCTTTTGGTACTACACCGTAAAAATCCATGACATTTTTCCGGATAAAGGAAGCGATTCCGACTCCATTTAAGAACAGGATACTTTCCATCAATGCCCGTCCCATTACCTGGTTCTGTGCATAGGATTTGGCATAGAATGTATCTTCTATGATCTTTGGTCCGTCAATTCCTTTTTCCAGAAGTTTCGCTGCCACGCGGAACGTCTCCGGTCCTGCACACGAATACTGAAATACACCGGTATCGTGTACAATTCCAAGATACAGTGCTTCTGCAACATTTTTCGATATCTTTTCTTCATCCAGCAACCCATATACAAGCTCTGATGTAGAACTTGCTTCCGCTACAATATGATTTACATCAGCAAATCCGATATTGCTGATATGATGATCTACACAAAATGTATGCTTTGCATGATCCAGTAATGGTTTGGAATAATCAAGTCTTCCTGTATCCCCACAGTCCAGTGCGATGAAGAGATCGTATTCTTTCTCTTCATCTGCTACGGACTCCAGAATCGTCTCGGTTCCCTTTAAGAAATGAAATGACTCCGGGATATCTTTCAGATATATATCTACGGTTTTATCACTGTAGTTCTCACGGATATACTGTCCAAGTCCTACACACGAACCCACACAGTCTCCATCCGGACGTACATGCCCGCCGATTGCGATCGTGGACACGCTTTCCAATACTTTATTCAGCATCTTCCTCAACACCTTCCGTTTTCAGATCCTTGGTTACTTCATCAATCTTCTTTGACATATTCACGCCATATTCGATAGACTGATCCAGAACGAACTTAATCTCCGGTGTATTACGAAGGTTCAGTGTTCTTGCCAGTTCACGGCGGATATATCCTTCTGCACTCTGTAATCCCTTGATCGTCTGTTCCTGCTCATAAGCATCACCCAGTACACTGATATATGCCTTACAGGTCTTAAGATCCGGTGCAACTTCTGCTGCTACAACAGAAGTCCATGGTGCAACACGAGGGTCTTTTAAGCCCCCGCGGATAATATTAGATAACTCATGCTGCACTTCTGTGTTTACTCTTGTATTTTTTATACTTCTTTTTCTCATTTATATCAACTCCTAGCGTGGAATCTCTACCATCTTGAATGCCTCTACGAGGTCTCCTTCTTTGATGTCGTTGAAGTTAGCAAATACGAATCCACATTCGTAACCTGCTTTGACTTCTTTTACATCGTCTTTGAATCTCTTCAGAGATGCCAGAGGTCCTTCAAATATTACAATACCGTCACGTGTCAGGCGGACAGAGCAGTCTCTTTCAAATACACCATCCAGGACATAAGATCCTGCGATTGTTCCAACTCCGGAAGCCTTAAATGTCTGACGCACTTCTGCGTGTCCGAGTACTTTTTCCTCAAAGACTGGATCCAGCATACCCTTCATGGCAGCTTCTACGTCTTCGATTGCATTGTAAATGACACGGTACAGACGGATATCTACACCTTCACGGTCTGCTGTTTCTTTTGCTGTTGCATCCGGACGTACGTTAAATCCGATAATGATTGCATTCGATGCGGAAGCCAGACTTACGTCTGATTCGTTGATCGCACCTACACCACCGTGAATGATCTTAACAACAACTTCATCGTTAGAAAGCTTCAGCAAGCTCTGTTTGATTGCTTCTACAGATCCCTGTACGTCTGCTTTTACTACGATTCCAAGTTCTTTTAAGTTACCTTCCTGAATCTGTGTAAACAGATCATCCAGAGAAAGTTTTGATTTTGTCTCTTCCAGAAGCTTAACCTTGCTCTGTGAGATGAATGTCTCGGCAAAGTTTCTTGCTTCTTTTTCATTTGCACATCCTACGATGACTTCTCCTGCATTTGGAACGTCATTCAGTCCAAGGATCTCTACTGGTGTAGACGGTCCGGCCTCTTTGACTCTTCTTCCTTTATCATCCATCATGGCTCTTACTTTACCGAATGCAGAACCAGCTGCGATTGGATCTCCGACACGGAGTGTTCCTTTCTGAACCAGGATATTTGCAACAGAACCTCTTCCTTTATCCAGTTTTGCTTCCAGTACAAGACCTCTTGCACGGCGGTTTGGATTGGCTTTTAATTCCATTACTTCTGCTGTTAATGCGATCATTTCCATCAGATCTTCCAGACCTTCGCCTGTCTTAGCTGATACTGGAACGAAGATTGTGCTTCCACCCCAGTCTTCCGGAATCAGTTCGTACTCTGTCAGTTCCTGTTTTACACGGTCAATGTTCGCACTTGGTTTATCCATCTTATTAACGGCTACGATAATCTCTACACCTGCTGCTTTTGCATGGTTGATAGCCTCTACTGTCTGTGGCATAACACCGTCATCGGCTGCTACTACAAGTACAGCGATATCTGTAGAGCTTGCTCCACGCATACGCATAGCTGTGAACGCCTCATGTCCCGGTGTATCAAGGAATGTGATCTTTTCTCCGTTGATCTCTACTACATAAGCACCGATATGCTGTGTGATACCACCAGCCTCGCGGTCAATGACATTCGTATGACGGATTGCATCAAGAAGGGAAGTTTTACCGTGGTCAACGTGACCCATAACGCACACTACAGGCGGACGTTTTTTCATCTTCTTTTCGTCTTCTTCCTCTTCTTTAAGAAGTTCTTCGATTACATCTACAACTTCTTCTTTCTCGCAGAGAACGTCAAATTCTAATGCGATCTCTTCTGCTGTCTCATAATCGATCTCCTGGTTTACTGTAGCGATCTTGCCCTGCATGAAGAGTTTCTTAATGATTACAGACGGAACGATCTTCATCTTATCAGCCAGTTCTTTGATTGTAAGAACTTCTGGAATTGTGATCTGTTTGATCTCTTCTTCTACCTTCTGTTCTTTCTGCTGCGGCTTCTGAAGCTGCTGTTTTGGCTCGTTTTTCTTCTTGCCCTTTGGCATTCTTTCTTCATCATCACGACGGTAATCTTTTTTCTTATGATCGTCTTTACCCTTTACATTCTTTCTCTGTGGCTTCTGTCCTTCGATTGCAGGAGCAGGAATGCTTGGGTTATTCTTTCTGTCGTTTCTTCTGTTGTCATTTCTGTCTGAGAATTTGCGTCCCTGTCTGTCATCTCCACCACGGTTATTATCGCGTCTGTTGTCACGGTCTCCCTGATTTCTGTCGGAACGGCCATTCTGTGGACGGTCTCCTCTCTGGAATCTCTGTCCGCCTCTTCCTTCCTGACGGTCAGAACGTCCGTCTCTTCCTCCCTGACGTCTTTCGCCGGAGCGGTTATTATTTCTGTTGTCGCCTCTTCCGTCATTTCTGTCATTTCTTTCCGGACGTCTGGAAGTCTGTGGTCTGTCGGATGTTCTTTCTGTATTTCTCTTTGGTGCCTGGTCTGCGCTCTCTGTTCTCTTGGCTGTGTCATCTGCTGCCTGGCGTCTGGATGGGCGTCCGTTATTAACCTGCATAGTTTTTCCCTGTGCGCCCTGTCCCTGACGGTTTCCACCTGTTCTTCTGCCTTTATTTCCGCCGTTCTGTGTATTCTGCGGACGGAATACGTGCACGATGTTCTTTTTCTTTGGTGTTTCTGATTTTTCTATATTTTCATTTGTAGTTGTCTCTATATCTTTGTTTGACATATAATCTGCCTCCTCTATGCAATTGTCTCATTCTCTGTGTCCATATGTTTCCGGATCCCTTTGGCAAATCCCTTATCAAGGATTACCAAAGATGCTCGGAATTCTTTTCCCATTGCATGCCCCAGCGTATCTTTATCTTTGTAAAAATAAATCGGGACCTGATAAAAGTCACACATGTTCTGAAATTTCTTTTTTGTATTGTCTGATGCATCTCCCGCAACGATCACAAGATATGCTCTTCCGGATTTTACTTCTTTTTCCGTGCAGAACTCACCACTTGCAACTTTACCGGCTTTTGTGGCAAGACTGATCATGGATAATGCTTTACTCTGACTCAAGTACTTCCATCTCCTTTTCCAGTGCTTCATACACTTCTTTTGGGATAGCCTGCTTAAAGGATCTTTCAAGGCCCTTGTTTTTCACTGCTTTTGCAAGACAGTTACTGTCCGGGCAAAGATAAGCACCGCGTCCGTTCTTTCTTCCTGTTGCATCCAGAAGAAATTCTCCCTCCGATGTGCGGATGACACGAATCATTTCTTTTTTATTTTTCATTTCCTGGCATCCTACGCATTTACGCATAGGAACTTTTTTATTTGCTCCCACGAATTATCACCTATTCCTCTGTATCCTCTACTTCATTGAATGTGATCTCTGCGTCGTCTTCTGGAACTTCTGTCTCATCAGCCACTTCCTCTACATCCATGACTTCTTCCTGATCGTTATCATATTCCTCTTCGAATACACCTTCGCTCAGTTCCATATAGTTCTCCGGAAGTTCTCCTGATTCGATAGCCTGTGTCTCATTCTTGATATCAATCTTGTATCCGGTAAGTCTTGCTGCCAGTCTTGCATTCTGACCTTCTTTACCGATGGCAAGTGATAACTGATAGTCCGGAACGATAACGCTTGCTGTCTTCTCATCCGGATCAGCCATTACAGAGATAACTTTTGCAGGACTTAATGCATTCTCGATCAGGATGGCCGGATTATCGCTCCAGTTGATGATATCGATCTTCTCACCACGCAGTTCATTTACAATTGCATTTACTCTTGCACCGTTCATTCCGACACATGCTCCTACTGGATCTACATCCGGGTCATTCGACCATACAGCGATCTTTGTTCTGCTTCCTGCTTCTCTTGCGATGCTCTTGATCTCTACAATTCCGTCTTTTACTTCTGTCACTTCTGATTCAAACAGACGTTTTACAAGCTCCGGATGTGTACGGGATACTAAGATCTTAGGTCCTTTTGTTGTATTCTTAACTTCTACGATATATAACTTGATACGCTCTGTAGGTTTGAACACTTCACCTTTTACCTGTTCGTTCTCTGTCAGCATTGCATCTGCTTTACCAAGGTCGATGCTGACATTCTTTCCAACATAACGCTGTACGATACCTGTTACGATATCTTTTTCCTTTTCAAAATACTGATCGTATACAACTTTACGCTCTTCCTCACGGATCTTCTGAAGAATCAGGTTCTTTGCATTCTGTGTTGCAATACGTCCGAAAGATTTGGACTCGATCGGAATGTGCACGATATCACCAAGTTCAAACTTGCTGTCGATTTCTTTCGCATCTTCCAGGCTGATCTCTTCCAGTTTGTCTTCTACTTCTTCTACAACTGTCTTTTCTGCATATAACTGATATTCGCATGTCTCTTTGTTCATGATCAGTTTGATGTTGTCTGTTTTTCCAAAATGGTTCTTACAGGCGTTCATCAGAGAATTTTCAATTGCATCTAACAGCGTCTCTTTGCTGATATCTTTTTCTTTCTCTAATATATTTAATGCTTCTAATAATTCTGTATTCATGGTCTTATTCCTCCTTACATGTGCAACTAAAAATCAAATGCTAATCTGATCAGTGCAATTTCGCTTTTTTCAAATGTTTTTGTTGTCTCATCTTCCAATTCGATCGTTACAGTTTCTTCATCATAATCTTTTAAGATGCCGGTAAATTCTTTCTTTCTATCTATCATGCGGTAAGTTCTGATCTCAACTTCTTCCCCAAGGCTTCGTTTGAAATCTTTTTCCTTCTTCAGCGGTCTGCCAAGTCCAGGCGAGCTGACTTCCAGGATATAAGAATCATCGATATAATCCTTTTCATCCAGAATAT
Source organism: Dorea sp. (assembly GCF_977044405.1). Taxonomy (NCBI): domain Bacteria; kingdom Bacillati; phylum Bacillota; class Clostridia; order Lachnospirales; family Lachnospiraceae; genus Dorea; species Dorea sp. Next base: position 108,087 of record NZ_CDRRQK010000003.1, on the reverse strand, counting down.
CGGAAAGTCTGCGGCTTACTACTTCGCAGTCATTCACTCCAATTTCCCCCGGTTTATCAATATATGCACGAAGGTACCAGTTGCTTCCTTCTTTTACATACTCGACATCCACCAGTTCAAATCCATATTCTTCCACGATTGGAAGCAGGATCTCTTCTGTTTTCTGTTCATACATTTCTCTTTTTGACAATCTAAAATCCTCCTTATGCAGACCTTTCGTATGTGTTCTGATATCTTGTAGAACCGGCAGTCTTTTCAAAATGCGTAAGCAACAAAGAAGAGTGAACGATATGTCCACTCTTCTGCCGGTTGATTTATGTAGCTGTTATTAACTATAACACCGATATTCTGTAAAATCAAGGGATTTTGCGTATTTTTTACACTTTCCCGTGTTTGAACGCCATCATCATCTCATTTGTCAGGCTTAAATCTTCTGCCTCTACCGGCATGTTATCCCGTTCGAACCACTCTGCCATTGCAAGCTCTTCTGTATCCAGGGTGATTCCTTCCGCGCCGTCCAGCTCACAAAAGAATCCAAGTAACAAAGTATCCGTAAATGACCACGGCTGGCTCTTATAGTAACGGATATTCTTTACTTTTAATCCTACCTCTTCCATGACTTCACGGCGTACAGTTTCTTCTACCGGTTCGCCGATCTCACAGAAGCCGGCAAGCAGGGCATATTTTTTGTATTCTCTGCCTGCATACTTTGACATCAGGATCTTATCTCCATGTGTCACTGCGATAATAACTGCCGGACAAATCTTAGGGAATTCCATCATACCGCAGTCCGGGCAGCGCATCATACGCTCTTTATCATCATGTACCAGCGGCTGGCCACAGTGTCCACAGTACTTCCTGGACTGATACCAGCGGTATAACTGCCATCCAGTCACCGCTGCAAACTGTCTGTATTTTGGTCTTGCTTCACGGAAATACTGATTATCCATCAGTTCATATCCCGGAAAATTCTCCGGATCGATTCCCTCTGCCAGATAATATCCCTGTCCATCAATGGAAAATAAATACGTATATTCTTCATAAATATCCGGATGATACTTTCCTGCTTCTTCAAATGACAAAAATGAAATCTCCTGGTTTTCTATCTTTACCAGAACTTTTCTTCCTTCATAATATAAAAGTACGCTGTCTTTTTTTGGCGGTTCCGGTGTATATTCATTCCGGTATTCGTGTGGTTCTATATTCTGTATCATTTCTTTTATCCTCTGTACGTTGTGTCCCGTGGTTTTTCTTCGCTATCCCCGGTATTTTGTTCCTGTTCCATCTCGTTTTGCCTGTTTCAGACGATTCAGTGTAACTTCTTTTTCATGGTATTCTATCTTATATTCTGTTCCGTCATCGAACAGATATACATGAATCAGTTCATCATTTTTCTTAAGTCTGATACCTCTGACACCGATAGCACCTTTCTTTTTCTCCGTAACCTCATCTGCTGGAAACCTCAGGAAAAATCCGTCCTGTGTCTGTAAGACAATCTGCTGGTTCTCTGTAACTACCTGAATCTGTATCACTTCATCTTCCGGCTGCAATTTGGTTGCCGCAATGGTCCGCTTTGTTACCTGGAATTCGGATCCATCTACTTTTTTGACCATGCCCTGTTTTGTAGCAAATAAAAGTTTGACATAGCGCATCTGCTCCGCATCGCAGATATAGACAATCTCTTCCTGTGTGCTGTCGTAATTACTGATGTTGTCGATTGGAAGACCCTTGTCCCTGAATTTTCCATATGGAATGTCCATCACTTTTACCTGATGCATCTTACCGTCTTTTGTAAAGATACAGATCTTGCCGGTATTCATGCAGTTCAGGATATATTTATTCTCGTTATCTGCCGCCTCTTTGTTACGGTCATATGTGCTCTGGTCTACCGTCCTGGTATATCCGAAACGGTCCATCAGGAAGACTACCTGCTGTTCTTCGATCTTCTTTTCTTCGAATACTGCTTCTTCTGCATTTTCAACTACGGTTCTCCTCTTTCTTGAAAATTCTTTCTTGATATGATCCAGATCTTCCATAATAACTGCTGCCATTGAATCATAGTTATTCAGAATATCTTCGTATCTTGCGATTTTTCCAAGTGTTTCTTCGTGTTCTTTCTGAAGTGCTTCAATCTCCAGACCGATCAGCTTATACAGGCGCATCTCCAGAATAGCCGTTGCCTGGCGTTCTGTAAATCTTAACATTGCTGCCATCTTTTTCGATACTTTTGACTTGAATTGTATATTCTCTGTCTCTCCATGCATCAGGCAGGCTTTTGCGTCTTTGACATTACGGCTTCCTCTTAAGATCTCGATGATCAGATCGATGACATCACAGGCTTTGATCAGACCTTCCTGGATCTCTTTTTTATCCTGTTCCTTCTTAAGAAGTGTGTTATATTTTCTGGTTGCCATATCAAACTGGAAATCCACATGCGCTTCGATGATCCGTTTTAATCCCATCGTCTCTGGTCTTCCATCTGCGACCGCCAGCATATTGACTCCAAAGGTATCTTCCAGACGCGTCTTTTTATAGAGCATATTTGTAAGGTTCTCTACATCTGCTCCTTTTTTCAGTTCGATGACGATACGGATTCCTTCTTTGGAAGACTGGTTGGAAATATCTACAATGTCCGTCGTCTTCTTTGTTTCTACCAGATTGCAGACGTCATTTAAGAATTTTCCGATTCCGGCACCGATCATCGTATAAGGAATCTCTGTGATCACGAGACGTTTTTTTCCGCCTTTCATGTCTTCTACTTCTACTTTTCCACGGATCTTGATCTTTCCAACCCCGGTCTCATAGATTTCCGGAAGGTCATCTTTATTTACCACAATTCCTCCGGTCGGGAAGTCTGGTCCTTTGATGTATTTCATCAGTTGTCTGGTTGTAATCTCATCATTTTTCATGTAGGCTTTTACGCCGTCGATCACTTCTGCCAGATTGTGCGTCGGTATACTGGTTGCCATACCTACGGCAATTCCCTCTGCTCCGTTCACCAAAAGATTGGGAATACGCACCGGAAGTACGACCGGTTCTTTTTCTGTCTCATCAAAGTTAGGCATAAAATCTACGATATCTTTATCTAAGTCTGCCAGATATGCTTCCTGTGTGATCTTCGCAAGCCTTGCCTCTGTATATCGCATGGCAGCTGCCCCATCTCCTTCGATAGAGCCAAAGTTACCGTGGCCATCGACCAGGATCATGCCCTTTTTAAACTCCTGCGCCATCACTACCAGTGCATCATAGATGGAGCTGTCGCCGTGCGGGTGATATTTACCCATTGTATCTCCGACGATACGGGCACATTTTCTATACGGTCTGTCGTAACGTATCCCCAGTTCATGCATGTCATAAAGAGTACGTCTTTGTACCGGTTTTAATCCATCTCTTACATCCGGCAGGGCTCTGGCAATGATAACACTCATTGCATAATCAATATATGATTTTTTCATTACATCCGAATATTCGGTACGGATGATCTGTGAATCCTGCATTCTTTTTCTCCTGTCTTATATGTCTTATTTTCTTATTTTTAACCACTTATATGAGAATCAGTTTCTTTATATGTCAGTTTCTAAAACGTCTTATATATCAAGCTCTGCTTCCGTCGCATTTTCATAAATGAACGAACGTCTCGGCGGAACTTCTGATCCCATCAGCATCTCTGTAACACTGGATGCCATTCTTGCATCTTCAATCTCAACCAGCTTCAACAGTCTCGTCTCAGGATTTAACGTTGTCTCCCAGAGCTGCCCGGCATCCATCTCTCCAAGACCCTTATATCTTTGAAGGGTAAATGGACCATCATGCGTCTTTCTGTATCTTTCCAACGCTTTATCATCATAGAGATATTCTTCTTCGCCTTTCTTTGGCATCGCCTTATAAAGCGGCGGCATCGCAATATAGACATGTCCTTCAAAGATCAGCTCCGGCATAAAACGGTAGAACAAGGTAAGCAGCAATGTGGAAATGTGTGCTCCATCCACATCCGCATCGGCCATGATAATGATTTTATCATAGCGCAGCTTACTGATATCAAAGTCATTGCCATATCCTTCGGAAAAGCCGCAGCCAAATGCATTGATCATGGTCTTGATTTCTGCATTGGCAAGTACTTTATCAATACTTGCTTTTTCTACGTTCAGGATCTTACCACGGATTGGCAGGATTGCCTGGAACATACGGTCTCTGGCTGTCTTCGCCGAACCGCCGGCAGAATCTCCCTCGACGATAAAAATCTCGCATTTGGATGCATCACGGCTTTCACAGTTCGCAAGCTTACCGTTACTGTCAAATGAATATTTCTGTTTGGTCAGAAGATTGGTCTTCGCACGTTCTTCTGTCTTTCTTATCTTTGCGGCTTTTTCTGCGCAGCCGATTACTTTTTTCAGAGTCTCCAGATTACGGTCAAAGAAACGGATAATCTCATCGGTCGTTACTTTGCTGCAGGCTTTTGCTGCATCTGGATTATCAAGCTTTGTCTTCGTCTGTCCTTCGAATCTTGGATCCGGATGTTTGATCGATACGATTGCCGTCATTCCATTACGGATATCTGCACCTGTGAAATTTGCATCCTTTTCTTTTAAGATTCCAAGTTCTCTTGCATATTGATTAATTGCTGTTGTAAATGTCGTCTTAAATCCGGTCAGATGGGTTCCACCTTCTGCGTTATAGATATTATTACAGAAGCCAAGAACATTTTCATGAAATTCATTGACATACTGGAATGCAACTTCTACTTCGATTCCCTCTGCTTCGCCTTTAAAATATACCGGTTCGTGTACGGCCTCCTTTTTGTGATTCAGCTCACGGATAAATCCAAGGATTCCATCTGGTTCATGATATACGATATGTTCTGTCTCTTCGCCACGTTTATCTTCGAATATAATCGTAAGTGCCGGATTCAGGTATGCCGTCTCATGCAGTCTGCTTTTTACCTCTTCTGCCTTAAACCTGGTTTTTTCAAATATCGTATCATCCGGAAGGAAGTTTACCTTCGTTCCTGTCTTTCTCGTCTTTCCAATCGTTGGAAGTAATCCATTTTCCAGCTCAAGTACCGGTTTTCCCTGCTCATATCTGTCATGGTGGATATATCCGTCCCTGCTGATCTGTACATCCATATAGGTAGATAATGCATTTACAACAGAAGAACCTACTCCGTGCAATCCACCGCTGGTCTTGTATGCAGAATCGTCAAACTTTCCTCCTGCATGTAAGGTTGTATATACCACTCGTGCAGCAGATACTCCTGTTGCATGCAGATCCACCGGAACCCCACGTCCGTTATCTGCAATGGTAGCCGATCCGTCTTTTTCCAGCGTCACCTGTATCTCACTGCAATATCCGGCCAGATGCTCATCTACGGCATTGTCCACGATCTCATAGATCAGATGATTCAGTCCTTTTGTGGATACGCTTCCTATATACATTCCGGGTCTTTTTCGTACCGCTTCCAGTCCTTCGAGGATGGAGATACTGCCCGCATCATATGTATTTTTTTTCGCCATTCTATCTATATCCTTTCGTTATTTTATCGCTATATATTTTATCGCTATATTTAATAGATATTTAATAGTACAGATGTTCCCATACTTTGATTATCTTAACATAAAACATTTACCGAATCAAGCCAGCACCCGGTGCAGAAGATCTGCCAGAAGCTCCATTGCATTACGCATCTCTTCCACCGTATTCGTCTGTGCCCCGGCTTCGATCAAAAGTGTTTTCGGTCTGAAATGCATATTATAGCGGTAAGCTCTTAAGAAAATGTTTCTTGCAAATCCCGGGTAATACTCCGCAGCTGCAATCTCCATCTGCAGGGAAAATGCCAGGTTATCTTCCAGATATGGGTTCGCAAGATAACTGATATTACCATTAGCCCTGGTCCGGCTTAGTCCGTTAAAGAACATGATCTGTGCTGTCTGTTTTCCATCTATTTCCGTTACAAGATGTGTAGTATCTGCAACTCCGTCCCGGTGCAGGTCGATCACCACCTCTATACCGGGATTCTCCTTCAGGATTTTTTGCACTTCTGGTTCCGCCAGCTGATACGCTTTACTTCTGTCAAGTTTTCCATTTACCAGATCATACACACCTTCATGATGTAATGTCTGTATTCCATATCTCTGATTCAATAGTTCTGTCAGATATGTTCCCATTCCCACGATTGACGTTCCTGGATCTCCACTGACTGAATCAGCAAACATTTCCTGTGAATGGGTATGATATATGAGGACTTTGGGTGTTCCGTCCATGGTAATCTTCATGCTCTTACCCAGAAGTTTCTCCGCGCTGATCAGATCCGGATCTGCCATTGTACTGCTGTCTACCGTATAAAAATGACTCATGAGGTATTCGTAATCTTTCAATTTTTCCCTGTCAACCGCTGTCTTTGGAACGGCTTCCTGTACCGTCTCCGGAATCTGTTTGTCCGCTGTGATCAGCTGTCCGTTCTCGTCTACGGCATTTTCATCTTGTTCCTGCTGTTCCAGAATGAATGCATACATCTGCGCGTCTTCTGCTTCTGTATCTGCCTGCACCTGCGCTGCCGTATATGTTCCTACCGGCCAGAATGCCATGGCAGCCTCTGCCAGCATAGTCCATAGCATCTGTCCCGGACGTGCTCTTTTTATCTCTGCGTCAGAAGAAATGCCTTCGTGATTCATTGCACTCCCGTAAGAAAATGCAGGCATGATAATCTCCACAGCCCGTTCTGTGATCTCTCCCGTCCAAAGCCTGGTCAAAGAATCCCCCTGACGCCTCCATATTCCTGGAAACCGGCAGACGCATAACACCACACTGATGATAACCGCCAGTACTTTTACGGTCTGTATCAAGAGTTCCTGCCTGTCTTTTTTCTTCACCTTATCACCTCATTCTTTTTATCCTGTTCCTTTCTTATTACTTTATGCCCTGTTCTTTGAAATATGCACAGCTTTCCCGGAAAAGAGGATGTTCAGTGCCTCGGATATCGTGTAACTGATTCTTCTTATCGTCTCATCAATATCTTTTGGGGTCACAAACATCCCATTCAGATGTGGCGAGATTAATTCTTTTACCAGTTCATATTTTTCTGCGGAATTATATCCCTGAAGTACCACCCCTACTCCGCGCAGGCTGTCCGATGTTTCTAATGCTGCGATAAAGTTTTCCATTGTGTCGTTTACAATCGTTGCTGCATCCACAACTGTCGGTACTCCGATTGCTATGACAGGAATCCCCATTGTATCTTTTGTAATTGCACTTCTGTGGTTCCCGACTCCGGCTCCCGGGTGAATCCCGGCATCCGATATCTGTATCGTCCGGTTCAGTCTCTTCGTACTTCTTGCAGCCAGTGCATCGATTACCATGATAAGATCCGGACTGGTCTCCTGTACAATCCCTTTTATGATTTCTGCCGTCTCCATGCCGGTCTGTGCCATTACGCCCGGCACGACTGCGCTGACACTTCTTCCATTTTCTTCTTCTATGGCATATTTTCCGTATTCCTGCACGATATGTCTGGTAATATTCAACTGATCTACCACATACGGTCCCAGCGCATCCGGTGTTACTTCCCGGTTGCCAAGTCCGACTACGAGTACGGAATACCGATCTCTTTGTTCCTTTCCTTTGTTCTCATCCTGCATATATTCTGCCAGAAATCCAGCCAGTGTCTCCGATATCTCCCGGTGGTATCCTTCATCCCCCGCCGCAAGGTTTGGAGCTTCCAATGTCAGATAGGTTCCCACAGGCTTGCCCATCGTCTTTGCTCCATTTTCCGTTTCGATTTTAACAGTTGTAATCTTAATCTCTTTTTCTTCATCATATTCTTCTTCCAGAACGACCCCTGACACTTCTACATGATCTGATTCAAACCGCTCTTTCTGTTCCATCGCCAGATCCGTTCGGATTGTATACTTTTCAACCATCACGTTTTCTTCCTTTCATACGTCATTATCAGTAGCACTACTGTATCATATGGAATTTTCAGTTCAGAAAATTCCTGCCAGTGAACAGTAATCATGTTTCTACTATTTTTTCCAAGATTTCCTGAAATATGTATTGACAGAATGAGATTCATGACATAAAATAAATTCGTATGTTTCGTTAGATCGTCCGTGTCCGGCTCTAACGAACTGGAAATCGAATTAAAATCGAAATACATTGATATCGGAGGTGGACAAATTGGCTAATATCAAATCTGCAAAGAAAAGAATTTTAGTAAACGAAACAAAAGCTGCTAGAAACAAAGCAATCAAGTCTAAAGTAAAAACTTGCGTAAAGAAAGTTGAAACAGCTGTAGCTAAAAAAGATGCCGCTGCTGCTGCAGACGCATTAAAAGTTGCAATCGTTGAAATCAACAAAGCTGGAAGCAAGGGTGTTTACCACAAAAACACATGCTCTAGAAAGATTTCCCGTCTGACAAAAGCTGTTAACGGAATTGCTTAATAATAGAGATTAAACTCGAGTTGCAAACCAAGACCAGATCATCCCGTCAATGATCTGGTTTTTTTGTGTTTAATAGTGTATTAAACAGCAAAGGGTATGGCGACCGCCATACCCTTTGCTGTTGTTATATGTATCTGATTAGTTGTTGATCAGTTTGTCTTCTCCGTTCCAGCTGTAAAGCTTTCTGATCTCTGCTCCAACTTTCTCTGATGGATGCTCTGCAGCAAGTTTTCTCATAGCTTTGAAGTGTACCTGACGTCCTGCTGTAGACATATCTAATAAGAAGTCTTTTGCAAATGTTCCGTCCTGGATGTCTGTCAGGATCTGTTTCATAGCTTTCTTTGTATCTTCTGTGATGATCTTAGGTCCTGTGATGTAATCACCATATTCAGCTGTGTTAGAGATAGAGTATCTCATTCCAGCGAATCCTGACTGATAGATCAGGTCTACAATCAGTTTCATCTCATGGATACACTCGAAGTAAGCGTTTCTTGGATCATATCCAGCTTCGCAAAGTGTTTCGAAACCAGCCTGCATAAGTGCACATACACCACCGCAAAGTACTGCCTGCTCACCGAAGAGGTCTGTCTCTGTCTCTGTTCTGAATGTTGTCTCAAGAAGACCAGCTCTTGCTCCACCGATTCCAAGACCATAAGCAAGTGCACGATCCCAAGCTTTTCCTGTAGCATCCTGCTCTACAGCGATCAGACAAGGTGTTCCTTTTCCAGCCTGGTACTCACTTCTTACTGTGTGTCCCGGTGCCTTAGGAGCGATCATTGTTACATCTACATTCTTTGGTGGGTTGATGCATCCAAAGTGAATGTTGAAACCATGAGCGAACATTAACATGTTACCTTCTTCAAGGTTTGGCTCGATGTCTTTTTTGTACATATCTGCCTGTAACTCATCGTTGATCAGGATCATGATGATATCAGCCTGTTTTGCTGCTTCTGCTGCTGTATATACTTTGAATCCCTGAGCTTCAGCTTTTGCCCATGATTTGCTTCCTTCGTAAAGACCGATGATAACATCGCATCCAGACTCTTTTAAGTTAAGAGCGTGTGCATGTCCCTGGCTACCATAACCGATGATAGCGATCTTCTGTCCGTCTAATACTGATAAATTACAATCTTCCTGATAAAAAATTCTTGCTGCCATTTTAGCATTCCTCCTAAAAAATAAATTCATTTTTTATTCTTAAACATGGGGCTTCCCGTTTCCCAGGGCTTGTCTCTGTTTAATGTCTTTTATTATGTAACTGTTATAGTCTGTTGATGTTGCCGTCCTGATCAATGATCGTTACATGCTTGATTCCTCTTTGAAGTCCGGTAATACCGGTTCTTGCAAGTTCCAGAATCTCGTAACCTTCCAGCAGTTCCAGAAACGCATCTACTTTTGAACCATTTCCTGTCAGTTCCACCATCAGGGAATCTTTCTCCACATCAACAATCTTCGCACGGAAAATATCCGCTACCGATATAATCTCCGTTCTCTCCGTCTTATTCGCTCTTACCTTGACCATGATCAGTTCACGGTATACCGAATCATCCGGATCAAGTACTTTGATTTCAATGACATCTTCCAGCTTTCTGACCTGCTTTTCGATCTGTGACAAGATCAGCTCATCTCCACTGGATACAATGGTAATTCTTGTGAATCTCGGATCTGCTGTAACTCCAGCGGTAATGCTGTCGATACTGTATCCACGTCTGCTGAACAGACCGGACACACGGCTTAAAACACCGGGATTATTATCTACCAATAATGAAAATACTCTTTGCATATTGCACCTCTTTTCTATCTTTTATAAAAAACAGAGTGCGTTCTGTTTTTTTATAATAACAATAACTTCCTGTTTTGTCAAGTATTGGGGTTCAACTTTTTCATGATTATTTTAAAATGATATCTGCAATATCTTCCGGTGTATCTGCAATGCACACTGCCCCGGCTTTTTCCAGTTCTTCACGATTGCCAAATCCATATAATACACCCATACAGTCAAGACCTTCTTTTTTCGCTCCCAGCACATCATGTTCACGGTCGCCGATCATCAGGATCTTATCCTTTTCCTTTACCCGGCACGTATCGATCAGATATTCGATTACTTCTGCTTTGCTTCCACGTCCTCCATCTAACTCCATACCGGCTACATATTCAAAATACTTTTCCAGTCCAAAATGTTCTATGATCCTTCTTGCGTATACCTCCGGTTTGGACGTTGCAACAAAGAGACGCTTTCCCGCTGCCTTTAGTTCTTTTAGAGACTCCTCCAATCCATCATATACCGAACACTCAAAGATGCCTGTATCCTGATAATACTCTCTGTAATATTCCACTCCAAGCCAGCTTTTCTTCTCATCAAATCCATAGAACCTTGCAAAGGAATCCGTAAGCGGCGGCCCGATGAATTTATACAATTTTGCCCTGTCTGTTTCTTCTATCCCGAATTTTTTCAGTGCGTATATCACCGAATTGGTAATCCCCGGCGATGAATCAATGATCGTTCCGTCCAGATCAAAGAAACAAATGTCATATGTCCGGTTTAGTTGTTCTTTCTTCATATCCCGTCTCATTCTATTGTCTGCACCTATATATGCACACTTATCCTTCCTTCATTTTTTCTCCAAAGTATGTCTTAAAAAATGCTTTCTGCAAGATATATATCACAATTTGTGGGAGATTTTATCTGAGTAAGGGGCGGCGTAGCGGGCTACGTCAACTGAATGAAGGCAAAATCTCCCGCAAAGCGGGGCATATAGATTGCAGGAATGATTTTTCAGCACACGCTCTAAAATACCGGGACAGTTTCATCGCATTTATATGCGCTTACACATGTCCCGGTATTATTATAACCACCCTATATATACTTTTGCAAACTGTATCAACCATAAGACAAAAAGATGTGCCGGATAGAACCCATAGAAAAACCATTTTTCCCATCGGTATACGTTTCTCTTTTTATCCCTGTTATATGCGCACTGTATCAGAATCCCCGAAACTGCCGGTCCGATACATGCACATACCGAATGCAGCAATGCCTGACCAAAGCCATACAGATTCCTATATGACAATATATTTAAAATCATGAAAATCCCGATTCCTTTTATATAAGCCAGCATTGTTTTCTTCCTGTCTCCATATGCATGTACAAACATAATAGTAAATACCGGTGCCAGAAGCGCCCAGTCTGTCCACAGGGAGCAGATTACCAGCAGGCTCAAAATCGCATTTCTCTCTCCCTTATTTTTCACATGATCCATAATCCACACCACACCCAGACAAAAAAGTAGGCTGAACATCATATTCAGGTTTGCTTCCTTAAGCGCCAGCATGAACGGAAGCTGGGAAATGATGCCAAACACCAGCAGTCTCATGGCATACTTTTTCACAGATCTTGTATAATGATATCCTTCCACCAGAAAGTAACACATGGTAATCGCTGTGAAGTACCCGATATCAATCATTACTTCCTGCGTGATACTTCCTTCTTTCAGAAATACATATGCAAAATGATTGCAGAACATTGTTATTATTGCAAGATATTTTATGGCGTTTCTACTCATACCTGCCCCTCTCCTATTCTTCTATATTCCGGATAAATCCTACATATGTTGCTCCAAAATATATCACATATACACCAAAGAACAATACAAATGAAATCGCAAAATACTGTAATACCGGCGTGCTGACTCCTGTATAAAAATTGAATCTCGCACCCATATATACAGCTATAATCCCGCTGATCACCGCCGAAAAGACCGCTGGACACAGATAATAGCCAGATAACTGCCGGAGTACTGTCCGGTGTATGTCACGTTTCCCGAGTCCGATTTTAGAAAGTACCTGATAGCGGAATCTGTATTTTGCAGAATCGCTCAACTGTTGTACGGATAATACCGTCAGTGCAATACACAGGAATACAAGTCCGATATACATACATGGAAATGTAATGCATGTCAGCATATAGCGTACCTCCGCCGAAGCATTTTCCCGCACCAGATTCACTGCATCATATGTAACAACGGTATCAGTACCAAAGCATACATTATCTTTTTCTTCTTCCATATATGTGTGCCCTGCATAATCATGCTTATCAGAAAGATTATCCAGTTTGTTCTGCAGGTTATCCGGTACTTTTCCATCCACACTTACCGCAAGCTCAGAATAGTATGCTGCCATATGCTGTATCCTTTCATCCGGCACAACGATGATATAATCCCCTCCGTTATGACCGTCCTGTGAAAATGACTCTGTACAGATCTTTTTACACTTCAGTATCTCTCCCTGATCCTGGATCTTCACTTCATCCGTAAAGTCTCCTGTCTCTTTATATACTCTTTTTTTCATCTGCAGGATATATTCGTCACTTCCAAGGGTTTCTTCCGAATATCCAAGCATGCTTCTCAAATGATTATAATCACTCAGACTCATATAGGTATCATATCTGCAATATGTCGCATCCCCTGCACCCTTGCTTATTTTCTTTTCATTTGGCGTTCCATCTGCATTAAGATATGTATCACCAAAATAATGCAGATGCGTATACAGCCATGTATTCATTTCATTCGTATGATTTTCATAAATGTGGTATATGCATGTATCTTTTATATCCGTTTCTTTTGCGACTACTTTTAATTCCCGTGCAAAATCATATTCCGGGTTGCGGCTGTTCACCTGTACGTCAAACGGGAACTTCATTTCCAAAACCTGATTCTGCCAGTCCGTGAACATCAACGCTACCGAACATCCCAGAAACGAGATCATAAAAAGCACGGTAAGCGTCCCCATGGTAAACCGCATCGTCTTTAACTTTGAAGCAAACTGGCGAAGCAGGAACAGATTTTGTCCCCGGTAGATTCCTTTTCCTTTTTTCTCCACATAACAGATAATCCATGCCGAAAGTCCTGTATAAAAGATGTAGACAGTAATAAACAAACCTGCCAGGAAAGCCGATGCCGTACCTACAGACTGAACATTTCCACTTAGTATCCAGACTCCAAAAGCGATAATAAATAATACTGACACCGGCAGCAGTATGCGTTTTTGTTTTTCATGCGCTTCTTTCATTTCTTCATTTTTCTGACTTTCACTCATCAGATTATGAATATTCATCTTACGGAATCTTCTCCTGCAGCGGAATAACGCCAGAAGATAACATCCGGCAAAACAGCATACCGTCATCAGAAGGCAGTACCGGTTAAATTCCAGATGTGGTTTTAATTCCACCTGCACAATGGTGTAAAGGATTACGATCAGCACCTGCTGTAACAGTACCCCAAGTCCGAGACCTATGACGAAAGAACCTACTCCAAGCATCAGATTTTCCTTCATATAGAGTATTGATACTTCCTTTTTCTTCATTCCGATCAGCAGATAAATGCCAAATTCACGGCTTCTCTTTTCCAGCATGAACCGCACCATATAATTGATCAGCCATGCTACGATCAGTACAATAAAAAATGTTGCAATACCGATCATTGCTGCCATCATCGTCGCCATCTCATACATTTTCTGGAGATCTCTGGAGAAAATAATACTGTTAAATGCAAATATCAGTGCCACTATGAATGTCATTGTCAGTACATACACCAGATAATCTCTGGCTGAACGCCTGACATTGCGAAATGCAAGCTTACTGAACATCTGAAAGTTCACCTCCCGTCAGGGAAAGTACGTCCAGGATCTTATTTAAAAATACACGTCTTTCTTCTACTCCTCTTATCAGTTCATGAAATATCTTTCCATCTTTCAAAAACAGAATCCGGTTACAATAGCTGGCTGAAAATGCATCATGTGTAACCATAAGGATCGTCGACTGCATGTCATGATTCATTTTACGGAATGTTTCTAATAATGTCTGTGCTGCTCTGGAATCTAATGCCCCTGTCGGCTCATCTGCGAGGATCAGTTTCGGATGGTTGATGAGTGCTCTTGCACAGGCGCATCTTTGCTTTTGTCCTCCTGATACCTGGTACGGGAATTTGTTTCTGATTTCTTCGATATGTAAAAGCTTCAGTATCTCATCGCATTGCTGCCAGATCTGTTTTTTATTCTGACTGTGCAATGTCATTGCCAGGATAATATTTTCTTCTATCGTCAGTGTGTCCAACAGATTATAGTCCTGGAACACAAATCCCAGATTCTCTTTTCTGAATTCTGACAATGCATCTTCACTCAGTTCTGTGATATCTGTATTTCCATAATAAATATGTCCGGACGTTACGCGGTCGATTGTAGAGAGCATATTTAGAAGTGTCGTCTTACCGGAACCGGATGCTCCCATGATGCCTACAAATTCTCCTTTTTGTACGCAAAAGCTCACCCTGTCTACAGCTTTCGTGATATTCGTATCATTTCCATAATATTTTTCTACATCACATACCCGGATTTCTCCATCCGGAATTCTTTCGTCTTTTCTTCTCATCTATCTCATCCTTTCTGATCTTTTATTATTGTCCATATCTACACCAGATGCAGACACTGACAATCATTTTTCATCTTATGGTTTTCTTTTCCCTTTTACTTTACTCGCCTGGACCAGAAAGTTGTATTGATGCATCTTTCAGTTATCTTACATTTTTGAAAGATAACTGCTGACTGGAAATGTAAGAATCATCTTCGTTCCTTCTCCCAGGACAGATTCTGCTTCAATGGAAATGCCGAGCTTTTCACATAATTTTTGGCAAAGATACAGCCCCATACCCGTAGATTTCTTTCCGTTTCTTCCGTTTGAACCGGTAAACCCTTTTTCAAATATCCGTGAAAGTTCTTCTGTACGAATGCCGGTTCCATTATCTTCGACGACCAATCTGACACCATGGCCGTATCTTTCGGTATAAATGCGGATATATGGATGTTCATCCACATCTTGTTTTTTATATTTTACACTGTTTAGTACAAGCTGGTTCAATATAAAAAGAATCCATTTCTTATCTGTATACACATGATCCGGACATGCTACTTCACCATGCACCCCACTGCTGATCAGATAGTACTTATTTTTCATGAAGATCTCCGAAGCCGCCTTTCCAAGATTGGTCTCCTCAATCATATAATCTTTGTAGACCTTTTCCATCCGGGCATAATACAGAACCATGTCTACATCATTTTCGATGCGCTGGTTCTCAAGACTGATCTGTCTGGTTACTTCATCTTTATGGTTCTCACATGCAAGCTGAATGCTGGTAATTGGTGCTTTGATCTCATGTACCCAGCTTTCGATATAATCCCGGTAGTCTTTTTGTTCCTCTTCGATCTCACGGATACGCTCGATTACCGACTTATTAGACCTCCGTATCATATCTCTGTAAAGACGGTCTTCCAGATAAGGAGAAGACGGCAGCAGTTCACCAAGCAGATATCTCTGATCTACCTCCTCCAGAATATGCGCCGCCTGGTCAAAATATTTTTTCCGCCTGTAATATCCCGTCAGAATCCAAAGCACCAGTATGATCCACCAGAAGATCAGTATCAATGCAGATGCGTTCTTACTATATCCAGTAATATAAAAGAATGCCATCAGAAGCATCATACACAGCAGATGCAATAAAAAGATCAAAATCTTATCTTTTATATATTCCGAAAATCTCATATCCGGTACCCCATTCCGCGTTTTGTTTCGATAAAGTCTTTGACTCCAATTTCTGAGAGCTTGTTTCTAAGTCTTGTGACATTAACACTTAACGTATTATCATCTATGAATACTTCATTGTCCCACAGGTATTCAATCATATCCATCCTTGGTACGATCTCCCCTTTTTTCTGATATAAAAGATGCAGGATTTTCAACTCATTTTTGGTAAGATCCGTCTTCTTCCCGGCATGTTCTACGTAGGCACCGGCAAGATTCAATGTGACACCCTTATATTCCAGGTGTATCGTATCATTTGTTGATTTCACAGCGTTTTTACTGGTAGTTCTTTTTAAAACCACTCCTATTCTTGCCAGTAAAATCGGCGGATTAAAAGGTTTGGTAATGTAATCGTCTGCTCCATTTAATATCCCGGTCAGTTCATCCATGGAGTCTGTTCTGCTGGTCAGGAATATAATTGGGATATCTGAATATTCTCTGAGTTTCCTGCAGACATCAAAGCCGGATTCCCCAGGTAAATTAAGATCCAGAAGAACCAGATCCGCAGCAGGACACAATACACGTATCTGTCCTGCTACATCTGTAAATGATTCTATCACTGTCACCTGATAGAATGCATTTTCTAAAAGCCGCTTTAATTCTTTGCGGATTCCTTCATCATCTTCTACAATAACTATTTGCATGTTTTTCTCCTTATGACGTCATATTTCAACGTTTTTAATTATATTTATAAGTACACTTACAATAATTCTTTCTCATAAAAGCCATTTTACTGTCATGTAGATAGTTTGTCAATTCTCGTCTGTTTTTTAATATCGGCTTTGTCATCTACAGACCCCGGAACCTACAAAGATCTTCCGTTGGCAGCTTCTTCCGAACACATGGCAATAAAAAAACCTCAAGATACAGGCAGCTTCTCCTATATCTCAAGGTTATTTATAATCTTTTGATTTATATTACTTCATAAGAAGTGATGTTCCTGTCATCTCAGCAGGCTGTTCCATACCCATCAGTTCAATCAGTGTAGGTGCGATATCCGCAAGGCATCCACCTTCTTTTAACTTGTAAGCAGGATCTGCATTTACAAGGATAAATGGTACTGGATTTGTTGTATGTGCTGTGAATGGCTCTTTTGTCTCTTCATCGATCATGTATTCTGCATTTCCGTGATCTGCACAGATGAACATCTGTCCGTCAGCTTCTTTTAATGCATCATAAGCTTTTCCTACGCACTCATCTACTGCTTCGATTGCTTTTACAGCAGCTTCGATTACACCTGTATGTCCTACCATGTCAGGGTTTGCGAAGTTGATCACGATTACATCATATTCATCAGACTTAATTGCTGCTACCAGCTTATCACATACTTCATATGCACTCATCTCTGGTTTTAAGTCGTAAGTAGCTACCTTTGGAGATTTGACAAGGATTCTGTCTTCTCCTTCATTTGGTTCTTCTACTCCGCCGTTAAAGAAGAATGTTACGTGAGCATATTTCTCTGTCTCAGCGATACGGGCCTGTTTCTTGCCATTCTTTGCAAGGAACTCGCCAAATGTATTCGTAATTTCTTCTTTTACGAATGCAACCTGTTTGTTCTCGATTGTAGCATCGTATTCTGTGAAGCATACAAATGTTGTCTTGATTCTGTCTCCTCTTTCAAATCCATCAAAGCTGTCATCGCAGAATGTTCTTGTGAGCTCTCTTGCTCTGTCAGGACGGAAGTTAAAGAATACTACTGAATCATTCTCTTTGATTGTTGCAACCGGAGCTCCGTCTTTTGTTACTACAAATGGTACTACGAACTCATCTGTTACATCTGCATCATAAGAAGCCTGGATTCCTTCTGTTGCGGAAGCAGCTGTCTCGCCTTCGCCTGCAGAAAGTGCCTTGTAAGCCTTTTCTACACGATCCCAGCGGTTATCACGGTCCATTGCATAGTAACGTCCAGAAACGCTTGCAACTTCACCTACGCCGATTTCTTTCATCTTAGCTTCTAACTGTTCTACATACTCTTTTCCTGAAGCCGGTGGTGTATCACGGCCATCTAAGAAGCAGTGTACATATACCTTCTCAAGTCCCTGTCTCTTAGCCAGTTCCAGAAGACCGAAGATATGTCCGATGTGGCTGTGAACACCACCATCAGATACCAGTCCCATCAGATGCAGTGCAGAATCATTCTTCTTCGCATTCTCGCATGCTGCAAGAAGTGCCTTATTCTCAAAGAATACGCCATCTTCGATTGCCTTTGTAATCTTTGTCAGTTCCTGATAAATGATACGTCCGGCACCCATGTTCATATGACCTACTTCTGAGTTACCCATCTGTCCGTCCGGAAGACCTACTGCAAGTCCGCTGGCATTTCCCTTTACACATGGATATTCTGCCATCAGCTTATCCATTACAGGTGTCTTTGCCATAGCAATTGCGTTACCTTCTGTCTTTTCGTTCAGTCCATAACCATCTAAGATCATAAGTACTGTTGGTTTCTTACTCATTCTTAATATCACCTTTCGTCTATATATCGTCTTAATATATCGCTTTTGATATCACTTTTCATCATTGTAGATATCACTTTTGCAACACAAAGCCGCAGGAAGCAGTCAAAACGAAAGCCTCCTGCGGCTGATATTACTTTTATCAACCCTTTAGCGTTAAGGCTGCAGGTTCTCAAAGTCATAAGTATATTCTTTTATACTTATTTTCTATTTGTAGTTGACAATCTTACCGAAATCAGCTTTCAGAGATGCTCCACCTACAAGTCCGCCATCGATATCAGCCTGAGCAAATAACTCTGCTGCATTTCCAGCGTTTACAGATCCACCGTACTGGATACGGATAGCTTCTGCTGTAGCTTCATCATATACTTCTGCGATGCATGCACGGATACCAGCACAAACTTCTTCAGCCTGCTCTGTAGTAGCTGTCTTACCTGTTCCGATAGCCCAGATTGGCTCGTAAGCGATCACTGCTGTTTTAGCCTGATCAGCTGTTACATTCTGGAATCCAACTTTCACCTGCTGACGGATGAAGTCCATTGTTACACCCTGTTCTCTCTGCTCCAGAGTCTCTCCACAGCACATAATTGGTGTAATACCATGCTCGAAAGCTTTGAGCATCTTCTTATTTACTGTCTCGTTTGTTTCTGCGAAGTATTCTCTTCTTTCAGAGTGTCCAAGAACAACGTATTTTACTCCTGCATCTGTAAGCATAGCTGGAGAGATTTCTCCTGTGTATGCTCCGCTTTCTTCAAAGTACATATTCTCAGCACCAACCTGGATGTTAGTTCCCTTAACAGCTTCTGCTACAGGGATAATGTCGATTGCAGGTACGCAGAATACTACGTCTACATCTTCATTAGCTACTAATGGTTTTAATTCTTCAACTAAAGCTACTGCTTCACTTGGAGTTTTGTTCATTTTCCAGTTTCCGGCTACAATTTTCTTTCTTGCCATTGTTCCAAATCTCCTTAATCATTTTGTATCCAGAAAAATGCTGGATACGCGCCAAATGCAAGGCAGATAAGGCGCAGGCGTACTATGTACGTCAAGCCTCATCTAACGCAGCAATTGGTGTGTATACACATTTTTCATCACTTTATTTGTCGTTGGCTGCTGCAACTCCCGGCAGTTCTTTTCCTTCAAGGAATTCCAGAGAAGCTCCACCACCTGTTGAGATGTGTGTCATCTTATCTCCATATCCTAACTGGTTAACTGCTGCTGCAGAGTCTCCTCCACCAATGATTGTTACAGCTTCTGTGTCTGCAAGTGCTTTTGCAACGGCTTCTGTTCCTTTTGCAAATTTAGGCATTTCGAAGCATCCCATTGGTCCATTCCATACAACTGTCTTAGCATCTTTTACTGCATCGCAGAAAATCTTAGCTGTCTCTGGTCCGATATCAAGACCTTCCCATCCTTCTGGGATTTCGCCTGCTTTTACTACCTGTGTATTTGCATCGTTAGAGAAGTCATCTCCGATTACGTTATCTACAGGGAGAAGAAGTTTTACTCCTTTTCCTTTTGCTTTCTCGATCATGTCAAGTGCGTACTGGCAATAATCTTCTTCCAGAAGGGATCTTCCAACTGTACCGCCCTGTGCTTTTGCGAATGTATAAGCCATTCCTCCACCGATGATCAGAGTATCTACTTTTTCAAGAAGGTTCTCGATTACAGAAATCTTGCTTGAAACTTTTGCTCCACCAAGGATTGCTACGAATGGTCTTTCCGGATTGTTGACTGCATTTCCGAGGAAGTCAATCTCTTTCTGCATAAGGTATCCAACTACTGCTGTGTCAACATATTTTGTAACACCTACGTTTGAGCAGTGTGCACGATGTGCTGTTCCGAATGCATCATTAACAAATACATCACAAAGAGAAGCGAGATCTTTGCTGAATGCATCTTCATTCTTTGTCTCTTCAGCTCTGTAACGAGTATTTTCAAGAAGGATTACATCTCCGTCTTTCATCTCAGCTACTGCAGCTTTTGCATTCTCTCCAACCACTTCTGGATCAGCTGCAAATTTTACTTCCTGTCCAAGAAGTTCTGAAAGGCGAACTGCTACAGGTGCAAGAGATAATTCTGGAACTGGCTGTCCCTTTGGTTTTCCGAGGTGAGAGCAAAGAATAACCTTTCCGCCATCAGAGATTAATTTTTTGATTGTAGGAAGAGCTGCTACAAGACGGTTCTCGTCTGTAATCTTTCCATCAATCAGTGGTACGTTGAAGTCACATCTTACAAGTACCTTTTTTCCCTTTACGTTAATGTCGTCTACAGATTTTTTATTAAGCATAGTACTGCCTCCTGGTTAATTATTTTTTAACTGCAAAAAAGGTCCGGTCCAATAAGACCGGACCCTTTGTGAGTCTTAATTCATGCTCTAAATTATGCTAATTCAGAGAAGTATTTGATTGTTCTTACCATCTGGCTTGTGTATGAGTTTTCATTGTCATACCAAGAAACAACCTGAACCTCTGTAGTTCCATTTTCCAGTGGAAGTACCATTGTCTGAGTAGCATCGAATAATGAACCATATCTCATTCCAACGATGTCGCTAGATACGATTTCATCTGTGTTGTATCCGAAGGACTCTGTAGAAGCTGCTTTCATAGCTGCGTTGATTTCATCAACTGTTACATGTCCTTTAACAACTGCTGTAAGGATTGTTGTAGATCCTGTAGGTGTTGGTACACGCTGAGCAGATCCGATTAACTTTCCGTTCAGTTCTGGGATAACAAGACCGATAGCTTTTGCAGCACCTGTGCTGTTTGGTACGATATTGACTGCAGCTGCACGGGATCTTCTGAGGTCACCTTTTCTCTGTGGTCCGTCAAGAGTCATCTGATCTCCTGTGTAAGCGTGAATTGTACACATGATACCAGACTCGATTGGTGCAAGGTCGTTAAGAGCTTTTGCCATTGGAGCCAGGCAGTTTGTTGTACAAGAAGCTGCAGAAATTACTGTATCTTCTGGTTTCAGAGTTTCGTGGTTTACGTTATATACGATAGTTGGCAGGTCGTTTCCAGCTGGTGCGGAAATAACAACTTTTCTAGCTCCTGCTTTGATATGAGCAGATGCTTTTTCTTTAGATGTATAGAATCCTGTACACTCCAGAACTACGTCTACACCGATTTCTCCCCAAGGAAGTTCTTCAGCGTTAGCCTTTGCGTAAATCTTGATTTCTTTTCCGTCAACGATGATAGAATCATCTGTTGCTTCTACAGTATCAGCTAAAGCATATTTTCCCTGTGAAGAGTCATATTTTAACAGGTGAGCAAGCATCTTAGGAGATGTTAAGTCGTTGATTGCTACAACTTCATATCCTTCTGCTCCGAACATCTGTCTGAATGCAAGACGTCCAATACGTCCAAATCCATTAATCGCTACTTTTACTGCCATGATTAATTCCTCCTAAAGTTTGTTTATTAACTACTTATGCAGTCTAAATTGTGAAATCTTGTCCTAGCTTTTGGGGGCTTTCTTTTTCAAAGACTTCTCAACTGCTAATAATTGTACTTTATCTGATACAAAATTTCAAGAGGTTTTCCTATTTTTATGTAAGTTGCTTAAAAACCGGCTTCCGTTCACAAAATTCTGTATAAAATTTAAAGCCGCAAGACTTTAAAATCTCTGCTGTCTGCGCAAAATCATATGCTACATGCTCCGGCTTATGCGCATCCGCACCGATAGTAATAATCTCACCGCCAAGTTCTTTGTATCGTTTTAATACATCCGGATGTGGATGTGGATATGGAAGACCGTATTTCAGGCCTGCCGAATTCACTTCCAAACCTTTTCCTCTCTGGATCAGGATTTTTAAAATCTCATCAATCAGATCTGCCAGATCCATATACGAATAATCCCTCTCCCGGTTCTTTCCATAGCGGATCACATAATCCAGGTGTCCCAGTGTGTCAAAACAGTCCATACATCTGACATTTTCCAGTATCGCCTCCATCATCAGACGGTATGCTTCTTTATCGCTTCTGCCCTGGAACATTTTCTCAGCTGCCGGATCGGTAAATATATCTTTTCCCGCCGCATCTTTTTTATACGGCGCATTATGAACAGAGCCTATGATAAAGTCAAACGGATATCTTCCCGTCAGTATTTCATAATATTCTTTCAGATACGTGCGAAGTCCTAATTCGACTCCGATTTCGATCTTTAATCTGCCTTCATATTCTTTTTGCAATTTTGACAGTTCTTTAAAATAAGCATCTACATCAAAGATTCCTTCTTCGCCCCACTCCAGATCATCCTTGTCAAAATGATCGGTAAAGCAGATCGTACGGAGACCTTTCTTGATCGCCGCTTCTGCCATGTCGTGCGGACAGGCTTCGGAATCTGTTGAAAAATGTGAATGCATATGCATATCTGCCTGTATCATCGATTTTCCTCTTTAATTATTATTTTACTTATCTGCAATAATCGTTCCGCCGCCGAGTACATACTCTCCATCATATAGAACGACTGCCTGTCCAGGTGTAATTGCTCTTTGTGTTTCTTCAAATGTGCAAAGGATCTCATCGTCTCCTGTTTTTTCCACTGTGCACCATGCACCTCTGTGGTTGTAGCGGATCTTTGCCCATACTCTTTTTGGCTCTTCAAGATCTTCAACCGTCATGAAATTCACCTGATTCGCACGGACATATACAGACATGGATTCTTCATTGGTTCCAACCACAACTTCATTGGTCTCTGGACGGATCTCCAGAACGAATACAGGATGTCCAAGGGATAAGCCAAGGCCTTTTCTCTGTCCTACTGTGTAATGAATGATTCCTTTATGTTTTCCTACGACCGTTCCATCAGACAACACAAAATTTCCCGGCACAATCTTTGCATCGGAATTTTCTTCAATATAAGAAGCATAATCTCCGTCGGATACGAAACAGATATCCTGGCTGTCCGGCTTATGCGCAACAAGAAGCCCGATCTCGTCTGCCATCTTACGGATCTGGTCTTTGGTATATTCTCCTACAGGCATCAGTGTCTTGGAAAGCTGATCCTGGGTAAGATTATAAAGCGCATAAGTCTGGTCTTTTGCTGCAGTTGCCGAATTACGGATCGCATATCTTCCGTTTGGCAGTTTTTCTACTCTGGCATAATGTCCGGTTGCAATATATTGTGCACCGATGTCCAGACTTCTCTTTAACAGTGATTCCCATTTTACGTAACGGTTGCAGGCGATACACGGATTCGGTGTTCTTCCGTGCAGATAGTCATCGATAAAATAATCAATGACATTTTCCTTAAATTCTTTTTTAAAATTCATGACATAATAAGGAATCTCGAGCGCTGCTGCCACTCTTCTTGCATCATCTACGGCACTGAGACCACAACAGCCGCCATGTTCTTCCATCGCGGCTTCTTCTTCATCCTGCCAGATCTGCATCGTTACTCCGATTACGTCATATCCCTGATTTTTTAAAAGCCAGGCTGCCACGGAGGAGTCAACTCCTCCAGACATCCCGACTACTACTTTTTTCTTCTCCATATAAAGTCTCCGGCTTAATACTCGTCCTCTTCTTCCTCTTCACCTTCGTGAATATCAGATTTTGGTTTCTGAAGTCCTTCAATCTTGATATCGTGTTTTTCTGCATAGTCCCACAGAGCTGCATGAATTGCCTCTTCTGCAAGAAGGGAACAGTGTACTTTTACCGGCGGAAGTCCATCCAGAGCTTCCATAACGGCTTTATTAGTAACTTCCATTGCTTCCTGGATGGTTTTTCCTTTTACCATCTCTGTAGCCATACTACTTGTTGCAACGGCTGCCCCACATCCGAATGTTTTGAATTTTACATCCTGAATGATCTGGTTTTCATCGATATCAAGGTAGATTCTCATGATATCTCCACATTTTGCATTACCTACTGTTCCAACACCACTGGCGTTTTCAATCTCTCCTACATTTCTTGGATGTTCAAAATGATCCATTACCTTTTCTGAATACATATCTTAATTACTCCTTTTTACGTCTTTTTATCTAAATGTTCTGTATCAGTTTTCTGATTAAAAATCTGATTAATTCTATCCCTGTTTTTTCTGTTTTTTAATGAAGTCTTCGTACAGAGGTGACATTTCTCTTAAATGTGCTACAATCTCTTTCAGATTCTCTACTACATAATCAATATCTTCTTTTTCGATTTCTTCATTCAGAGTCAGTCTCAGCGATCCGTGTGCGATCTCATGAGGCAGTCCGATTGCAAGCAGGACATGGGACGGATCCAGTGATCCTGATGTACAAGCAGATCCGCTTGATCCACAGATTCCTTTCATGTCCAGTTTGATCAGGAGGGATTCTCCTTCTACAAACTGGAAGCTGAAGTTTGCATTGTTTGGAAGTCTGTCTGTTCTGTGTCCGTTCAGACGGCAGTAAGGAATCTCATTTAATACTCTGTCAATCAGATAATCTCTGACTTCTCTTTCTTTTGCTGTTCTTTCTTCCATGCTGTCTGCCGCACGTTTTGCAGCTGTTCCGATTCCTACGATTCCAGGAACATTTTCTGTACCTGCACGACGTTTTCTCTCCTGTGCCCCACCATGAATGAATGAACGGATCTTCACACCTGTACGGATGTACATGATACCGATTCCCTTTGGTCCGTTGAACTTATGTCCGCTGGCACTTAACATATCGATATGACATTCGTCTACATTGATTGGGAGCTGTCCAAACGCCTGTACAGCATCTGTGTGGAACAAAATACCATGCTCATGTGCAATCTCACCGATTTCTTTGATTGGCTGGATTGTTCCGATCTCATTATTTGCAAACATAACCGAGATCAGGATTGTAGTTGGGCGGATAGCTGCTTTCAAATCATCCAGTTTTACTTTTCCGTCTTCATCTACGTCCAGATAAGTAACCTCAAATCCACGTTTTTCCAGATATTCAGCTGTATGAAGGATCGCATGATGCTCGATCTTTGTTGTGATAATATGATTTCCTTTATTTCCATAAGCTTCTGCAGTTGCTTTTAAAGCCCAGTTATCAGACTCAGAACCGCCGCCTGTGAAATAAATTTCATTTGTCTTTGCGCCGATCATCTCTGCGATTGTATCTCTCTGTTTGTTGATGACCTCTTTGTTTGCTGCCGCAAAGCTGTATACGCTGGATGGATTTCCAAAATGCTCTGTAAAATATGGAAGCATTGCTTCTACAACTTCTGGTGCTGTTTTTGTTGTTGCTGCATTATCAAGATATAATAATTTACTCATTTTATCTCCTCCGTTTTCCTTATATATCCTGTATTTTACTGATTATCAGATATTGTCTTTTTTATTACTGGCTGCATTTCGGGCTCTCGCAGTCCCCGTCCGGATTGATGCTTTTGCTCTCCTGGATCAGTTCGTCCAGTTTGATCTTATTAACCGTATCATTGATACTGTCATTGATCTTGCGCCACACATATTTTGTCACGCATCCATCCGATGCCATACAGCCTTCTCCGGAATCCGCGTCAAATGCTGCACATTTTACCGGTTCCAGGCTTCCTTCTAAAGCTCTTAAAATATCGCCAACGGATATTTCCTCCGGCACTTTTGCCAATACATATCCACCTGAGGCTCCCCGGATGCTTTTTACCAGTCCTGCTTTCTTAAGAAGTGCCACCAGCTGTTCCAGATACCGTTCCGATATTTCCTGTCTTGCCGCAACGCTTCCGATAGACACAGGCTCTTTCTCACTATATCTGGCAAGATCTATCATGGCACGCAGTCCATATCTTCCCTTCGTGGAAAGTTTCATCTTATCACCTCTTTTAATCCCCAGTATTTTACTAGGATTTTTACTTCTGTAGAATATCACTGCTTTCTGGTTCTGTCAAGCACTTATCTTGAATAACTTATAAAGATACAATCCTGTTTTTTGGAGGTGCTTATTATGTCCCAGAAACAGACTCTGATCAGAGGAACCGCCATCCTGACTCTTACCAGTTTCTGCACCCGTTTTATAGGCTTTTTTTACCGTATTTTTCTAAGTCATACATTCGGAGAGGAAAATGTCGGGCTCTATCAGCTCGTCTTTCCTGTCTATACTCTCGGATTTTCCTTGTCCTGTGCTGGTGTGCAGCTGGCACTTTCCAGATGTGTTGCCAGACACACTGCCTGCGGAGAAGTAGATAAAGCAAAAGAGCTTTTAAAGACAAGTCTTCTTTTTACTTTTACTCTTTCCTGTATTATTGCCGTATTTTTACAGCATCATTCAGCCACTATATCGACTGTCCTGCTGCACGATGCCCGGTGTACTTCCCTTCTTATCCTTTTGTCCTATGCTTTTCCATTCGCTTCTATTCACAGCTGTATCTGCGGATATTCCCTCGGTCTTAAGGGGACGAAAATTCCTGCGGTCTCTCAGCTTATAGAGCAGGCCTTCCGTGTTCTGTTCGTGTTTCTCGTTTATCTTTATGCAGATAAACAGGGAATCTCTGTGTCAATCGTACTTGCTGTTGCAGGTCTTGCTGCCGGAGAAATCTTTGCATCTCTTTATTCACTTATGGCAATATATGGCATCACATTTCGCATCCCGTCCCCGGCTCTTTCTGTCCATTCTTTTCTGATTCATTTTCAGGAGCTCTTTAAACATGCCCTGCCACTTACAACCAGTCGTGTCCTTTTGAACATTCTCCAGAGTGCCGAGGCAGTATCCATTCCTCTTTGCCTGCAATATTATGGACTTTCCGTCTCAGAATCCCTGAAAATCTATGGCGTACTTACCGGTATGGCACTGCCTTGTATTCTCTTCCCTTCTGCCATTACCAATGCAGTTTCTTCCATGCTCCTTCCAACCGTTGCCGAGATGCAAGCCGCACAGCATCAAAAAAATCTTCGTTCTGTCATCGTACGTGTTACCTGTTATTGTATCTTTCTTGGAAGTGCTTTTGGTGTTCTTCTGCTTTTATCCGGAAAATGGCTTGGCATATTTTTATTCCACAGTGAACTTGCCGGTCAGTTTATTCTTACACTTTCCTGGATCTGTCCGTTCCTGTATACAAACACAGTACTTCTCAGTATGGTAAACGGTCTCGGCAAGACATTTTTTTCTTTTTCTGCTAATTTTATCAGCCTTTGTATCCGGATTGCAGGGGTATTCCTCTTTATCCCGCAGTTTGGAATTCTTGGATATCTGATTGGTCTTCTGGTCAGTCAGATTGTACTTTTTTCTCTCTGCCTTCTGCGCCTGAACTTCTACTTGCATACTTAGGCATCAAAAAAGCAGTGTTCTAATATAAATCAATACATTAAAACACTGCTTTCATTTATTATAACGATTTTAAAAACATGTGAACGATAACCGGATTCACATAATATTCCATCAGCACACCCACACTCATGATCAATACTAATTTTACAGTCTTTTGTATCTGCCAGCGGACCAATGGATATCCCAGCATATACCGGAACAACAACAGATACCCTGCCGCATACAGCAGACCGTGCGGCACCAGTGCGACCAGACACAGAACGATTCCTTTTAGCTGCAGCCTGGCAATCGCTGTGCATAATACCATACCGGCACAAAAGCCTGCCCACAATATGCTTAACAGAACAGCCGCTTTTTTGTATCTGCTACCGGACACCGCCGCCAGGATCACAAGCGGAATGCTTCTGACTTTTATCAGATACCACAAATATGCTTCTGTGCGTATGTCCATCTGCTGATACTGTTCCAGAAAGAATTCATGAAATATCCCTATGTCCCATATGTACTCTTTCATCCACAGATTCACGCACACACTTCCTGCCAGAAATCCTGCAATTCCTACCGCAAACACATAATTTTTCATGCTTAACTTTTTCACGTCCGGTATTCTCCTTTCGCGGCCATAGTTCATTATATGTGTTCACGTTTCAGATATGCTTTTACTTGCGGATATATTTTGATTCGTATGCCAGGATTGCTGCCATTGTCTTCGAATCCTGGATCTTGCCTTCAAAGATCATCTGTTTTAATTCTTCCAGTTCATATGCTTTTACATCAACGAATTCATCTTCATCCAGATGCTGTTTGCTCGGAATCAGATCTCTCGCAACAAATACTTCAATTCTTTCGTCGCAGAATGCAACGGTTGTACGGATAGTAAGCATCCATTCCAGATTCTCAGATCTGTATCCTGTCTCTTCCTCCAGTTCCCTTGAAGCACATACAATTCCTTCTTCCTGTGGATCATCTAACTTTCCTGCCGGGATCTCAAGTGTATCTCTCTCCAGTGCATTCCGGTACTGTTTTACCATCAGGATCTTTCCGTCGTCCATGATTGGGATAACTGCTGCAGCTCCGTCATGATGGATAAAATCCCACTCTGCTGTATTTCCATTCGAAAATTTCATATGATCTTTGTATACTTTTAAAATTGTTCCCTGATAAGCCAGGTCTCTTCCCATACGTTTTACATCTTCACTCATCTTTTCATAATCTCCTTTTTATGTATGATTCTGCATACTTAGGTATACAGAGAACCTGCCACCGGCAGCTTCTCCTGCATGCTTTGGCACGCAAAAAGAACCGGCTGCAACAACCGGTTCTTTATTTTATCTTCTACTTGGCGTAGTCCGTAACACGTGATTCACGAATTACATTAACTTTAATCTGGCCTGGATATTCTAATTCAAACTCAATCTGTTTTGCAATATCTCTTGCCAGCAATACCATATCTGCATCAGATACTTGTTCTGGAACTACCATAACACGAATCTCTCTACCTGCCTGAATTGCAAAAGACTTATCAACACCCTTGAACTGGTTGGTGATATCTTCTAATTGTTTTAACCTGTTTGTGTATGTTTCTAATGTTTCTCTTCTTGCGCCCGGCCTTGCTGCCGAAATCGTGTCTGCAGCCTGTACAACACACGCAATCAGAGTTTCCGGTTCTACGTCACCGTGATGTGCTTCTACAGCATTGATAACTGTAGCTGACTCTTTGTACTTTCTACAAAGATCCACACCAATCTGAATATGTGATCCTTCCACATCATGATCGATGGATTTTCCGATATCGTGGAGAAGACCTGCACGTTTTGCAAGTCTGACATCCAGTCCGATCTCTCCTGCCAGAAGTCCGGAAAGCTGTGCCACTTCAATCGAATGCTTCAGTGCATTCTGTCCGTAGCTTGTTCTGAACTTCATACGTCCCAGAAGCTTGATCAGTTCCGGATGGATTCCGTGAACTCCAACTTCAAGAGCTGCAGCTTCACCTTCTTCACGGATCATCGTATCAACTTCTTTTTGCGCTTTTTCTACCATCTCCTCAATTCTTGCCGGATGAATACGTCCGTCAACAATCAGCTTCTCCAGCGCAATTCTTGCAACTTCTCTTCTTATCGGATCAAATCCTGATAATACAACCGCTTCCGGTGTATCATCAATGATGAGTTCAACACCTGTCAGTGTCTCTAACGTACGGATGTTACGTCCTTCACGTCCGATAATTCTTCCTTTCATTTCATCACTTGGAAGCTGTACAACCGAAATTGTAGTTTCCGCAACATGATCTGCCGCACATCT
The DNA here is from genome assembly GCF_977044405.1 of Dorea sp. Lineage (NCBI taxonomy): Bacteria > Bacillati > Bacillota > Clostridia > Lachnospirales > Lachnospiraceae > Dorea > Dorea sp. The sequence continues at coordinate 78,059 of NZ_CDRRQK010000003.1, read as the reverse complement.
CTGGATCGCAGTGACAACATATTCTTTTGCCTTTTTATCTGCCTCTTCCTTTGCCTGCGCTTCTAATTCTTTGATCATCTTTGCAGTGTCATGTTTTACATCTTCTTCAACAGTTTTTAACAAATATTCTTTTGCCTGTTCGGAGGTAAGTCCTGAGATTCTTTCTAGTTCCTGTACTCTTTGCTGACTCAGCTCTTCTACTTTCGCTTCACGCTGCTTCAGTTCTTCTTCTTTTGCTGCAAATCCTGCTTCTCGTCTTTCAATGGCCTCTGACTTTTTGTCTAAAGCTTCCTCTTTGGAAAGTACACGCTTCTCGTAACGCTGCAATTCCGATCTGCGTTCCTTAGTCTCTTTTTCAAGTTCATTCTTGTTCTTAATAGACTCTTCCTTGATTTCCAAAAGAGACTCCTTCTTTTTGGCCTCCGCTGTCTTCACGGCATCATCAATGATTTCTCTCGCCCTTGTCTCTGCATTACCAATCTTGGATTCTGCATTATTCTTCAGAGTTGAGACCGTCATAAAATGACTGACTACAGCGGCCAGAACGATAAGTACGATTGCTACAACAATCAATATTCCTATCGGCACAGGAGCACCTCCTTATTTAATTTTCATTGTACGATTACAACAGTTCAATTTTATACTTTTTTCACAAATATGTCAAGCTTTCACTCGCAAACTTGCGACAATATTACACGCACTTTTGGTCGACATTACCAAATGTCTGAATCTGCGCTGTTCAGCACGGAATTTACATCTTCGTATCGGAATCCTTTTCTCATCAGATATCCCATCAGCTTCTGCTTTTCTTTGAGGTCTGCGCTATCTGGATTATAATTTCTTTTTCTCATCAGTGCTTCGATCGCCTGTCTGGAATCTTCCTCTCCGTAATCCATTTCTTCAAAAACCTGTTCGATAATGTCTGAATCTACTCCTTTTTGCTTCAGAGCTGCGTAGATTTCTTTTTTACTTTTTTTCTCTTTTCTGCTGTCAATAAAGCTCCTTACATATTCCGCATCATTAATATAGCCAAAAGATTTTACATATCTGATTGCTTCTTCTACCGCCTCATCCGGATAGCCACCCTGCTTCAGTTTGGTACGCAGCTGCGATTCGGTACGTCCCATATCAGAAAGCAGATGCATTGCCCGGAGCTTCGCTCTTTTAATAACAAGTTTCCTTAAAATGTCATATACTTCCTCATCTATCCTATTATCTTCCGCTATATGATAACGGGACAGTTCACCCTTATATAATGTAAAAGCGAACTGTCCTTCTATGAATACTTTATATCTGCTTTTTGACAGTGGTTCTATCTTACTCACCGTCATCATCTTTTTATTCTTCTCCGTCTGTTGTCATGCCTTCTGCTGTCTTAGCACTTTCTTCCTGTGCCTCTTCCGAATCTTCTCCGATATGATAATGTGCACGGATCTTCTGTTCCAGTTCATCCATGATCTCCGGATGTTCGGACAGATAAGTCTTTGCATTCTCACGTCCCTGACCAATCTTATCACCGTTATAGGCAAACCATGCACCACTTTTACTTACCAGGTCACACTTCACTGCAAGATCCAGGATATCACCCTCTTTTGAAATTCCCTTTCCAAACATGATATCAAATTCAGCCTCTTTAAACGGAGGAGCAATCTTATTCTTTACGATCTTTACTCTGGTTCTGTTACCTACCATCTCTCCGCTCTGCTTCAATGTCTCGATTCTTCTGACATCCATACGTACAGATGAGTAGAACTTCAGCGCACGTCCACCAGTTGTTGTCTCCGGATTACCGAACATTACACCTACTTTTTCACGCAGCTGGTTGATAAAGATGACTACACAGTTAGACTTACTGATAACCGGAGTCAGCTTACGCAGTGCCTGAGACATCAGACGTGCCTGAAGACCCACATGGCTGTCTCCCATATCTCCTTCGATCTCCTGCTTTGGAACCAGTGCTGCAACAGAGTCAACTACGATAATATCCATCGCTCCCGATCTTACCATTGTCTCAGTAATCTCAAGTGCCTGATCCCCGCTGTCTGGCTGGGAAATATAAAGCTCATCAATATCCACTCCGATATTCTTGGCATATACAGGATCCAGTGCATGCTCTGCATCGATAAATCCGGCAATTCCGCCTCTCTTCTGTACTTCTGCGATCATATGTAATGCTACCGTTGTCTTACCACTGGATTCCGGTCCGTAGATCTCAACGATACGTCCCTTCGGAACTCCTCCGAGCCCCAGTGCCAGATCCAGACTCAGTGATCCTGTCGGGATTGTCTCCACTGCTACCTGTGCGGCCGGATCTCCAAGACGCATAACTGTTCCTTTACCAAAATCTTTCTCCAATTTTGCAATCGCTGCATCTAATGCGCGTTTCTTATCTTCACTTGCCATAGTTATTCTCCTTTTTCGTTCACCGAACGGGTGTTCGTCTTCTGGTTAATATAGTATTATACTTCCCTTCGAATGTCAATATTAATTTTGTCCCTCACACTGATTTTCTTTGGATTATTTTACAGAATCGTAATCAGAATACCTGTCTTTTTCAGATATGTCTAACATACCACACTCTTCCGTCTTTCGTCAATACAGACTCGCTTTTTCCAGAATAACACCAAGTATCTTTCCATACGTCCTTTCCGGTACTGTCTTTCCTGCTGTCACTTTATAACTGCAGATTTCTTCTCCGTCCAGTTCATACGAAACATTTCCCATTACCATTCCCTTTTTTACAGGTGCCTTCTTTTTCTCCTGTATCGTAACATTTTTTTCAATTCTTTCTCCGTCCCGCATCAGGATATGTGTCTGCTGTCCATTCTCTTCTATCTCCAGCGGAACATTTACGCTGCTGCAATATGGTCTGCATGCATCAAAGCCATCCAGTACCGCAAGACACGGAAGGTCTTCTGTCTTTTCCGGTTCGGTCTCTTTATACTGATAATGCTCTATGCCATATTGCATCAGCTGCATCGTATCTTTCCATTTGTATCCTTTGTTACCCGGCCATCCACATGCCAGAAGTGATACGATGAACACCCGGTCATCCCTTATCACCGCCCCTACATAACAGTATCCGGCATCCCCTGTAAATCCTGTTTTTCCGCTGACTGCACCTTCCATCATATCCAGAAATGCATTGTGATTCCGGCATGAAAAGTTCCTTTTCTGATCCACATCCTGGAACTGATAACTTCTGGTACCGGTAATCGTAAGAAATTCCCCACTTGCTTCCGACTGTGTCATACAGTACCGCATAATTAACGCCAGTTCTCTTGCAGTCGTCGCATGGATTCCTGTATCATCCTTTGCATCCAGTCCGTTCGGAGTGATAAAATGTGTATTCTTGCATCCAAGTGCCCTTGCTTTTTGATTCATCATCTGTGCAAATTGCGCTACACTTCCTGCAACCCCTTCTGCCACAGCGACTGCACTGTCATTATGTGATTCCAGCATCAGCGAATATAACAAATCCTGCAGATAATACTTTTCTCCCTCCTGCATTCCCAGATGTACTTTCGGCTGCGCTGCCGCCTCTTTGGATACCGTTATGATCTGATCCGGGTGCTCCTTTAGGAATTCAAGTGCCAGAATACAGGTCATTATCTTCGTTGTGCTTGCCATCGGACGGATCGTATCTGCTTCTTTTCCATACAGCACTCTTCCGCTTTTCCCATCCAGAAGCACCGCTGACCTGGCATAGAGCTGATCTGGTTCATCTTCAAACTTCCTGGTAGTTCTTTGTGCCTGCACGGTCGTTTCTTTTTCTATTTCTTTTACTATTTCTTTTACTGCTTCTTCTGTGTTAATATCAACATCTGCCGCCTGCTCTTTTTGCTGCTGATATCCGCTATAGGAAGCAACTGTACCCACTATCAGCAGCCATAATAATGTCAGAACTAGCCTTCTCATTCTTTTGCCGTTTTTATGGATTCCCGGATATTTTTCTTTCATGAGTAGTCCTGTTATCTTCTCTCTGTCCATATCTGCACTCCAAAGACTTCCGTCATAAAAACATATGTCGCAGACAATAAAAAAATCACTTTACCACAGACTTTCTGTACGTTTTCCCATCAGGCCCCAAAAAAGCCCCGGCATACATGCCAGTCTCATGATAAAATGATCTTTTATTCTAAATATCCAGTTTTAATTCCACTTCTTCCTCTGCTTCTTCCTTAAATGTCTCTACCTGTTCCGGATTCGGACTTGGCAGATCATCCAGGGACGGGATACTAAACCTTCGTAAGAATTCTTCCGTTGTTCCAAATAAAATCGGCTTTCCTGGAGCATCCAGTCTTCCTCTTTCACAGACAAGATTATACTCCACAAGCTTATTCACTGCGTGATCCGATTTTACTCCCCTGATCTTTTCAATCTCCAGCTTTGTTACCGGCTGCTTATAGGCAATGATCGAAAGCGTCTCCAGAAGTATATCCGTAAGCGCATGCTTTTTTGGCTGTGTCGCAACACGGATCAGATATTCATACGTCTCTTTCTTCGTGCACATCTGAAATGAATCTTCTAGCTCTATAATGCGGACACCTCTGTCCTCAGATTCATATTTGTCCATCATTCTATGTATTAATTTTCTGGTCGTATCTACATCTTGTTCGATTGCTTTTGCAATCTTGCCGACTTCCACCGAATCCCCCATCGTAAAGAGAATCGATTCGATGATTCCTTCCATCTGTTTTATTTTTAATCTTCCCATATTATCATCCTATAATTATGCTTCTACTTTTGATGTGATTATAATCTCATCAAACGGCTGATCCTGTTCTATAAAGATCACCCCTTCTTTCATAAGCTGCAAAATTGCCAGAAATGTAACCACGATCTGCACTTTCGAGCTCTGACGCTTTAACAATGTCCGGAAGCCGAATTTTCTGTGTGTTCTGGCATATTCTGTCACATATTCAAGTTTATCCGGAAGCGTCACTTCTTCTTTTTCAATCTTTCCAAACTTGCTTCTTACCGGATCCAGTTTATTTTCCTGACGTCTCATGACCTCTTTGAAAATGCGGTTCAGGTGTACCAGTGTCAGATCACCCAGAAGTGCATCCAGATCCACCGGCGGCACATAACTTTTCACCTCATCCGGGATTGTAGATGCTTTATACATCACCCGGTCACCATCCAGTTCCCGGTCCCGCAGTTCATAGGACATGAACTTGTACATCTTATATTCCAGAAGCTGCTCTACCAGTTCCTGGCGCGGATCTTCTTCTTCTCCTTCTTCATTGACTTCTTTTGGAAGAAGCATCCGGCACTTGATGTCCAGAAGCGTCGCTGCCATGACAAGGAACTCACTCATGATGTTCATGTCTTCTTTTTGCATGGCTCTTATGTACTCCATATACTGGTTCGTGATCTCTACGATCGGGATATCATATATATCTATTTTATTTTTTTCAATCAAATGCAGCAACAGATCCAGTGGACCTTCAAACACCTGCAGTTTTACCGGAATCCCCATATATATCCTCCAACTGTCAAATCTGCGTAAAATACTGCTGTTTATATGCTGTACAAACTGTAGCAGCAAGACCTCTTATTCTTACATTTCACATCACATTCTTACAACGCTTTGACGACCTAAATATTATACAGGAGATACCAGAATTACTCAAGGATTTTCCTCTCTTTTCTCTATAGAGTTACTGTTCACATGCTGTGCAAATAGTAACTCTATGACGATTTTAATTCCAATACGATCAGCTCCGGCCAGTTCCAGAGTCTTATCGGAACGGAATGTGTGCCAAGTCCTCTGCTTACTACCACAGTACTATCCTTTTCATGGTAAATTCCCCCTGAATATTTTGGAAAAAGTGTAAAATTCGGAGCGATCACGCCGCCAATTTTCGGAAGCTGTACCACACATCCATGGTAATGCCCGCTAAGAGTCAGATCCGCACCCCAGTGAACGTATTCTTTTATATATCCCGGGTGATGTGCAAGCAGCACCTGATAGTTTCCGTCTGGTTTTCCAATCTTTTCCGTAATTTCTTCTTCCGGAAGTGCCTTTTTACCAAAACGCGCATACGCCCATAACGGTATTTCAAGTCCGGTCAGTGTAAGTTTCTGTCCTTTTAACATCACTTTCACGGAAGCATTCTCAAGCATGTGGATTCCTGCTTTTTCAAGTTCACTTTTGTATGTTTTATAAGACTGTTTGTAACATTCCGGTTTTTCTTTTAACTTCTGCTCATGATTGCCATTCGCATAATATACCGGACAGATTTCAGGAAGTCTTCTTAAAAAATGCAGCGTTTCTTTATAAGAAGTCCCATCCTTACGTACCAGCATATCCCCTCCGATCAAGATCAGATCCGGATTGTTTTCTACAATCTTTTTCCATAATTTTTCATTGTCTTTTCCATATACCCGGTTATGCAGATCACTGAGGAAAATAACTTTTCCGGTACCTGTCATTTTATCCAGTTCAGGTGATGATATCTGATATGTTGTCACATGAAAATCCTTTAGTTCCCGTCTTATCTCAATCAGGCAGTATACTCCAAATATAGCTGCCAGTACTATTATCATCCATACTATTTTCACGTAATATTTTCTCCTTTTCATTGTTCAGCCTGTCAATAAATATAAATTGCTTATCTGTAAAGGCATATGTTCACTGGTAGGAATTTTCTGAACTGAAAATTCCGTATGATGCTATCCTTTTGACACTTACATCATATAATTATTTCTGTTCATTTTCAATCAGTTGTGATAGAATTGTTATTTGAAGGTATATCACTCGTTACTGTTTACCCAGTTGCGAAACTCTTATCGCTTTGCTGCAAATGTTACAGTAACTATCAATTCATTATAAGGAGGTTTTTATTATGAATATACCAGAAAGAATCTCCGCTCTTCGCGTATTAATGGAAGAACGAGGATATGATGTCTACATGGTTCCTACTGATGATTTTCATCAGAGTGAATATGTCGGCGATCATTTCAAAGTGAGAGAATATATTACAGGATTTACAGGTTCTGCGGGAACTGCCGTATTTACAAAAGACGAAGCCGGGCTTTGGACAGACGGCAGATATTTTCTTCAGGCCGACCAGCAGTTAGCCGGAACCGGTGTGAAACTTTTCAAAATGGGAGAACCGGGTGTTCCTACAGTAGAAGAATTTATCGCTTCCGCCCTGCCGGAAGGTGGTACTCTTGGATTCGACGGCCGTGTCGTTGCTATCGAAGAAGGTGCCGCTCTGGAAGAGGCTGCTGCATCTAAGCATGCAAAGATCAATTATTCTGAAGATCTGGTTGGTAAAGTATGGACCGACCGTCCTTCTCTTTCTGAAAAACCTGCTTTTGCACTTGGCGAAGAATATACAGGTGAAAGCACAGAAAGCAAACTTGCACGTGTCCGCGAAGCTATGAAAGCTGCCGGCGCCGATGTACATGTAATTGCAGCACTTGACGATGTATGCTGGATTACAAACTTGCGTGGAGACGATGTGGATTTCTTCCCATTATTACTGTCTTATGCGGTCATCACAATGAACGAGATGAAACTTTACATCGATGAGCGTAAATTAAATGACGAGATGAAAGCTGCTCTTGCAAAGAACAACATCACTGTCCATCCATACAACGCAATCTATGAAGATCTTAAGAACTTAGATACTGCATCTACTGTTCTGGTAGACCCGAACCGTCTGAACTATGCACTGTTCAACAATATTCCGGACGGTGCAAAAGTTGTAAAGCAGGTAAACCCTACAATTGCAATGAAGGCAAAGAAAAATGACGTCGAGATCAAGAACATCATCAATGCTCATAAAAAAGATGCTGTAGCCATGACAAAATGGATGTACTGGCTGAAGACCAACATTGGTAAAATTGAGATTACAGAGCTTAGTGCTGCCGCAAAACTGGAATCATTCCGTAAAGAACAGGAAGGATACTTATGGCAGAGCTTTGAACCTATCTGCGCATCCGGTGAACACGGTGCGATCGTCCACTATGAACCAACTCCGGAAACCGATATTCCAGTTACACAGAACGGATTATTCCTGTCTGACACAGGTGGAGGATATCTGGAAGGTTCTACTGACATCAGCCGTACTTTTGCATTCGGTGAGATCACACAGCGTATGAAAGAGGACTTTACAACCGTATTACAGTGTAATTTTAACCTTGCACATGCTGTATTCCTTGAGGGAACTACCGGTTATAATCTGGACGTGCTTGCAAGAATGCCAGCATGGAGACGTGGCATCAACTTTAACCACGGCACCGGACATGATGTCGGATATCTGATGAACATCCACGAAGCTTCCTGCGGTTTCCGTTGTGCAATCCGTGAAAAAGAACAGGCTCCTTTGATGGATGGACTTGTAATTACAGACGAACCTGGTATCTATATCGAAGGAAGCCACGGTGTTCGTACCGAGAATGAACTTCTCGTAAGAAAAGGTCCTAAGAATGAATATGGACAGTTCCTGTACTTTGAACCTATCACATATGTTCCGATCGATCTGGATGCGATCATTCCTGAAATGCTGACAGATCAGGAACGTGAGCAGTTGAATGAGTATCATAAAAAGGTTTATGAGATTGTAGCTCCACATCTTAGTGATGAGGAACGGGAGTGGTTGAAGGTTTATACCAGAAGTATTTAAATTGGCTGTTTCATTCACCACTTGAGATACCCCGTACCTCCATAAAAAGCAACCAGGTCTGCGAATGCACTGAAAGACCTGGTTGCTTTTTATTCCGTGTGTATCGAATGCGTAAGATATGCTGAATGAAACGGAGGGCGTAACCGTGAATGTCTCCTCCGGAAGATTTATATTCAACACCAATTTTACAATGCATACTGTTCTAATATATTTTCCAGTGAAATCTTATAATTTATTTTTTTCACACTCTCCTGTGTAACGATATCTCTCGTTCCAATCTTTTTCCCGTTTAAATAGTACACGCTTTCTCCTACTTTTTCTCCTTTTTTCAGTGGTGCTTTTATATCTGATTGCATCCTGGTTTTTCTTTTTATTTTGGTCAGGTCTGCGCCTTTTGTGTCTACGTATCTGAAGATGTCTTTTTGCTGCACGTTTACCTGCCTTTCTGCGCCTCCTTTTACCTTAGCCGGCGGTATCTGCTTTTTGTTTTTTTCTTCGTATTTCTGACATTTTCCAAATCCGTAATTCAATAATGTAATGGCATCTCTGACTCTGGCTTTGCTGTCATCTGCTGCCATGATCACGGCAATCAGGTCGATATCATCTTTTCTTCCAGTTGCGGATACGCAGAACTTGGCTTTACTTGTAGATCCTGTCTTTAACCCTGTTGCATATTCGTATTGGCGGATCAGTTTGTTTGTATTGGTGAGTCCAAATTCTGACTCTCCTTTTTTCGTTTTGTGCGTGATATTTTCCATCCAGATATTACAGTAATCAAAGATTTTTGGATATGTAGTGATCAGTTCTCTAGACATCAACGAAATGTCTCTTGCTGTTGTCAGATGACCATCCGCATCCAGACCATTACAGTTTACAAAATGCGTATTCTTCATGCCAAGATTTTTTGCACGTTGATTCATCTTTTTGACAAATTCTTCTTCATTTCCACAAATATACTCGGCCATTGTCACACAGGCATCATTCGCACTGGCTACAGAGATACATTTGATCAGTGTGTTTACCGTCTGCGTCTCCCCAGGCTCCAGAAATACCTGTGAACCGCCCATGGATGCTGCATATTCGGATGTTGTCACTTCGTCTTCTAACTTGATCTGTCCGCTTTTCAGTGCATCAAATATTAGCAGCAATGTCATAACTTTCGTTACGCTTGCCGGCGGTAATTTTTCATCCGGATTTTTCTCATATATAATCTGTCCAGTCGATGCTTCCATAAGAATAGCGGATGGTGCACTGATCTGTTCTTGTTCATTTTTCTTACTTTCCGTACTATTTTCTTGTGAATTCCCTGATTCGTTCTCTTCCATCGGAACTGCATACACTGGTTGTAAAAAAAGCACAAAGCACATTAAGATTGCACTGATACCTCGTCTATACCGCATCGTTTCTGGTTCCTCGCTGATATCTTTTCGATTATTATTATCTTACTCGGAGTAATTGTGCATTATTCCATTCTCTAATAAAATGTACGGAATAAAATTGTACATTATTCCGTAACGCTATTGTTTTCCTCCACCAAAAATCATATAATAGACAGGAACAATTTTGAAAGGATGACGAATTATGAAATTTATATACCCTGCAGTATTTCACAAAACAGAGGATGGTCATTATAAAGGATATTTCCCAGATCTGGAATGTTGTTATGGTGAAGGTGAGACTTTAGATGATGCTATTGAAAGTGCCAACGAAGCAGCTCGTGACTGGATCACACTGGAGCTTTCTGAAGACGACCCTTTAATCCCTTACGTATCCGATATTGAAGACATCGAAGTAAAAGAAGGCGAGATCGTTCGTAATATTTCTATGAATATCCGTTTCTACGAAGGCTGGGACGAATAACAGCATAGCTGATCAGAACAGCAATATAGATTCTGCAAACAACATACATCCGAAAAGCATTTTTTCATCAGAAAAATCTTCCAGATTATGAAAACACTTCTAGTGTAAAAAATATATTTCTCCACATACTATGGATGTAACAACAAGGAAAAAGTTACAGAAGTTACAAAAAGGAGGAGTATAAAAATGGCAAATCGTTCATCAAACAAAGCAGCAGTACCAGAAGCAAAGGGTGCATTAGACAAATTCAAGTATGAGGTGGCAAGTGAACTGGGTGTTCCATTATCAGACGGTTATAATGGCGACCTGACATCCAGACAGAACGGATCTGTCGGCGGCTATATGGTTAAGAAAATGATCGAACAGCAGGAAAAACAGATGGCTGGTAAATAACCAGTATCTTACAGATGCATTTCAAGACAAAAGTTTTCTTGAAATACCGTATCTAAAGCAACATTGAGTTCAACTTCGAATCAAAAAACATCGACACATGACATTTATCCAAAGACTGTCATGTGTCGATTCTTTTGTCCTTTCTTTTCTTTCTGCAATATTTTATACTTACCGGTTCCCCAGTCAGCAAAAATATAACCAGATTTTACATATGAGTTTTTATATAACTACCGCCGCTGCGCTTTCATAATTCGGCAGTTTCCGGATCCATTCTTCATCTTCTGTGGTCAGCTGGTCTGCCGCTTCATTTGCCATCTGAAGGATCTTGGCATCCTGATAGACATCTCCGAGCCTAAAGTTCATAAGACCGCTCTGGCGGATACCAAAAAGGTCTCCCGGACCACGGAGTCTTAAGTCCTCGCTTGCAATCTTGAATCCGTCATTCGAATGATTCAGAATATCCAGACGTTCTTTTGTCTCTTTTGACTTCGAAGCACTCATGAAGATACAATACGACTGGTATTTTCCACGTCCCACACGGCCTCTTAGCTGATGCAGCTGCGCAAGACCAAAGCGCTCTGCATTTTCAATCATCATGACGGTTGCATTTGGCACATCAATACCGACTTCAATAACCGTTGTAGATACCAGGATCTGGATCTCATTTTTCCCGAACCGGTCCATGATGTCGTCTTTTTGCACCTGTTTCATCTTGCCATGCAGACACGCAACCTGTATCTGATCCCCCATCTCTTCCTGCAGAGCCACCGTATAATCTGTAACATTTTCCGCTTCCATCGTCTCACTTTCTTCAACCATCGGGCAGATCACATAACACTGACGGCCCTCTGCAATCTGTTTTTTCATAAAATTATACGCTGTATTCCGGTAACTCGTATCTACGACACAATTTTTAATCGGAAGACGGTTCGCCGGAAGTTCATCGATCACCGAGATATCCAGATCCCCATATAAGATAATGGCAAGCGTCCGCGGAATCGGCGTCGCACTCATAACCAGCACATGAGGCTCACCGCCTTTTAACGCAAATGTTTCTCTCTGCTTTACCCCGAATCTATGCTGCTCATCGGTAATCACGAGTCCCAGATTATCATAGCTGACAGCCCCCTGGATCAATGCATGCGTTCCAATGATAATTTTCGCAAGTCCACATTCAATACGGTCATACGCCCTGCGTTTTTCTTTTGCCGTCATAGAACCGGTCAGAAGTTCTACTTTGACCGGAATATCGTAATCTTCGAACATCTTCGTGATATTTTCATAATGCTGTCTTGCAAGTACTTCTGTCGGTGCCATCATGGCTCCCTGATAGCCGTTGAATGCAGCATTCATAAGTGCCAGCACTGCGACGATTGTCTTACCGGAACCTACATCTCCCTGTACCAGCCTTGACATTGTCCTGTCTGATCCCATATCTTTCTCAATTTCTTTCCAGACTTTTTTCTGTGCACCGGTCAGTTCAAACGGTAATCCTTCCAGAAATGCCTGTACTTCCGGACGGGGCTGCATCGGATAATTGTTAGCCAGACGGTCATTCTTTTCTTTCAGCCGCCGGATCGACAGAATGAATTCCAGGAATTCTTCGAATACCAAGCGTTCTCTTGCATGGTAAAAGACTTCTTTATCCTCAGGAAAATGTATTCCCCTCACTGCATAATTATATTCTGCCAGACCATATCTTAAGCGCAGAGAATCCGGCAGTATCTCTTTTGTAAGATCCAGACCGTCCAGCGCCTGCTTCATGGACTTCATAACCATATTGTTGGATAAGCCTGCCGTCAGACCGTATACAGGTTGTAATGTGTTAAGCTTCTCCTCGTATTTTGCGGAAGGGTAAAATATTTCCGGATGTTCCATGACCAGATCTCCCGTTTTCTTCCGAACGACTCTTCCACGCAGAGTGATTACACCTCCATCGGATAATGTATTTCTAAGAAATGGCATCCTAAACCAGATCACCTTTAATGTGCCGGTAATATCTTTTACATGAAGTGTCGTCACCTGCATCCGGCTGCTTCCGGATACCTGCACACGCCCGTAGATTGCACCGGTAACCGTCTGGATTTTATCCTCCTCCAGTTCGCTGACAGGCACTGCCTCCTCATACACGTCATATCCGTGCGGATAATAACGGATCAGGTCGCCTACGGTATGAATATTGATCTTTTCAAAGAGCTTTTTCGTCTTCTCTCCGACTCCTTTTAAGTCTCCGATGTCTGTCTTTTCTATCATACGATTCTTACTTCTCCCATCATATAAATACAATCTCATATTGCAAAATTACTTATACTTCATGTATACAGAGAACCGAATTTATATACCAGAAATATCATCATTTCCGATATACAAATTCGGTTCTATACATATCTGCCCCAATCATAAATCGGGACAGATTTTGTTCATTTATTATTCTATACAGAAAACTTGCCACTGGCAACTTTTCTTGCATACTTTGGTATACACCGCTTACTCTACAGCAAGAACATAATAATAGATCGGCTGTCCACCAAACTGAATATCCACATCTACATCCGGATACAGTTCTGAGATTTCTTCTGTGAATTTCTCAGCATCTTCTTCTGATACTTCTTCACCGTAGTAGATACTGATCAGTTCTGAATCCTCATCTACCAGATTGGCGATCAGTTCCTTTGTTGTCTCTTCCAGTTCTTTGCCGACTGCAAGAATTCCGCTGTCACCGATACCCATGATATCTCCTTCATGGATTTCTTTGTCATCGATATGTGTATCTCTGACCGCGTAAGTTACCTGTCCGGTCTTTACGTTCTTAATCTCTTCCAGCATTGTTTCTTCGTTTGTCTTGGCATCTGCGTCCGGCATGAAGTTAATGATTGCTGTAATTCCCTGTGGAACTGTCTTTGTAGGAATGACGATGATTTCTTTATCTTCTACCAGTGATTTTGCCTGGTTTGCTGCCAGAACAATGTTCTTATTATTTGGAAGAATAAATACAGTGTCCGCATTTACCTGATCGATGGCATTGAGCATATCCTCTGTACTTGGATTCATGGTCTGTCCGCCTTCGATGATATAATCAGCACCCAGCTCCTTGAAGATTTCATTCATACCAGCTCCGATAGAAACTGCGATGAATCCCATTGCTTTTCTTGGCTCTGCTGATTTCTTTTCTTCATATGCAGCTTCTTCTTTTGCCTGCTGCTCTGCTACTTTTTCAGCATCACGGATCAGTTTTTCCTGATGTTCTTCACGCATGTTATCAATCTTCATCTTAGAGAGCTGTCCATAAGTCAGTGCTCTCTGGATTGCAAGACCTGGATCATTCGTGTGTACATGGATCTTCACAACATCATCATCTGCAACGCATACGATCGAATCTCCGATCGAACTTAAGAATTTCTTGAATTCATGCTCATCATCTTCTGTGAATTCTTTTTCTGTCAGAATGATGAATTCTGTACAGTATCCGAATTTGATATCTGCAGTGTCTTCTGTATTCACCTTAGTGACCGCTACGCCTGTACTTGGCTTAATTGCACTGTAATCAATCTCTTTTCCAAGGAAAGCATCATATCCTCCCTTGATTACTTCTAAAAGACCCTGTCCGCCGGAATCTACCACACCGGCTTCTTTTAAGACCGGAAGCATCTCCGGTGTCTGATTCAGTACTTCCTGTGCATGATCGATAACCGCCGGAATAAACTCTTCCAGATCATCCGTCTCTTCTGCCATCTCTGCTGCCTTGGTTGCAATTCCGCTTGCAACTGTAAGGATTGTTCCTTCTTTTGGCTTCATAACAGCCTTATAAGCTGTATCTCTGGCTCTCTGACAAGCTGCAGCAAGTGTCAGCACATCAATCTCTTTTTCTTCCTTGATTGCTTTTGTAAATCCTCTTAAAAGCTGGGAAAGGATAACTCCGGAGTTACCTCTTGCCCCGCGAAGGGAACCGGATGAAATCGCCTTTGCAAGATCTTTCATCTCCGGCTTATCAAGCGCTGTTACCTCTTTTGCTGCTGCCATAATTGTCATAGACATATTGGTTCCTGTATCCCCATCTGGTACCGGGAATACGTTCAGTTCGTTAATATAGTCCTTTTTCGCTTCAATGTTCTGAGCACCTGCAAGAAACATCTTTGCAAGCACGTCCACATTTATCGTCTTCGTAGCCACTTCTTACGTTCCTCCTTAAATCCACAAACTAATCAATGACTCTTACGCCTTCGATATAGACGTTGATCTTATCTACCTGCATACCGGAAAATTCTTCCACTCTGTACTTTACATCACTGATCAGGTTATCTGTTACAGCTGAAATACTTACACCGTATGCCACAATAATGTGGAAGTCAATACTGATATGGTTGTCGTCACTTATATTTACATGGATTCCTCTTGTCAGGCTTTCCTTTTTCAGAAGATGAACCAGTCCATCTTTCATATTTACAGCCGCCATTCCAACAATACCAAAGCATTCAACGGCTACTGTTCCTGCATATTTTGCGATTACTTCAGGATCAATCGTAATAATTCCCAAATCTGTACTCATACATCCTTTCATAGCAAAAACCTCCACTTCTTTATAATCTATCTAAATCAAAACATAATATATTTTATTATACTCTGTTCCAGTTTTATTTACAATACTTTTTATTGCGCAAAAAAACTCAGATTCCACACAGCGAAATCTGAGTTTCAATACATCTTATGCACGCTCAACTTTTCCTGATTTCAAACAAGAAGTACAAACATACATCTTCTTTGTAGCTCCGTTTTCTGTTTTCACGCGAACAGATTTTACATTTGATTTCCACATCTTTGGTGATTTTCTATGAGAGTGGCTTACGTTGTTTCCAAAGTGAGCACCCTTTTCACAAATAGCACATTTTGCCATGACTGCACCTCCTAACGCTCATAATAAGTTCTTTGTCCGAACTCGCAACAATAGTTATTCTAGCAGAATAATATTGAAATTGCAAGACTTATTTCGGATTTTTTTATTCTCTATCTAATTTCCACAGTAAAACATACAATATCCTACCGTTACGCACAAAATAATACATAGAATTTCCGAAAATAAATTCGGCAAAAGCAATGAAAGAATCATTCCCACCGCCACCCAGAATAAAGCAAAGCCTATAATCCTTTTCACCGGTGACACCTGCTTTTTTTGTATAGTCTATGTATCACAGAAGCAGAGTATACCTACTTTTCTGCTTCATCCAGGATCTTATTCACATCCTCTTCTGTGACATCATCTTCTTTTCTGGATGTAAAACGATCCATAACATCCGGAATCATATCTAAAAGTTTGGTAACCGTATCCTGGTTTTTAATATTGACAAGCTTCGTATGTCCGTTCTGAATAACCAGAACCGCACTCGGTGTCATCTTTCCTCCGATTCCTCCGGCTCCTTTTTCTTTTTTATCCGCATTGAATGCGCCTGCTCCTACTGCAAATGATACATCTACCAGCGGAAGAATGATCGTATCGCCTATATGAATCGCATCTCCTACTACTGTTTTGGATGACACTACTCCGTCCATACCGTGGAACAGTGCTTCTACTGTTCCTTTAAAATTATTATCTGCCATCTGCTCTCCTCCTATATTTTTTCCATTTATGATCCAGTATTTTCAAATTACTATCTGTTGGAACTTTTTCTTCTATGAAATATCTATCTCTTATTATCCATCTTGATCCTGTACCTGTTCTTATCACTTTTCCGACAGATCAAAATTACGGATATCATGATACGTCTGTCTGACCGCTTTGCACCAGATCAGATTCCACAAAAAGCACACCAGAGGTATGATCGCAATCTTTCCTGCAATCTTAAGTTTCCCTTCCAGGATTCTCTGTTCAAAATCCGGATCTACCGACAGATTACCACCCAGAAATGGATAGATCATACTAAACAGCGCCAGTACCTGTCCGGTGTGATAAGGATCTTCAAATCCAAAATGCACTGCACCTTTTAAAGTCTTCGGTTTCCACCTTCTAAGAAGCTTTCCAAGCTCTTTTTTTACTTTTGTAAATGCTTTCTGATGAGCCGGGTCTTCCAGTTCTTTTATGATCCGGTCTTTGGTATCTGACACACTCTCTGCCGTACTTGTCACTTTACTGATTATGTGTTTTATCTTATCACAGATACTCCTGATTGTACATTTGATCTTAGAAAATATACCTGCTTTTTCTTTACTGCCTTCAGCCGCTTCATCTGTTTCTATCTGTTTCCGATCGGGATCCATCTTCTTTCCGGCTGTCTTTTCAGAATCCGTCTGATGTTCTTTTTCATCTTCAGAACTCTTCTTTTTCTCTTTATCCTTTTCTTCCAGTTTTTCAGGTTCAGCAAGTTTCGAAGGCTCTTCATGAATCTCTGCTTTCTTCTCTCTTTCTGCAGTTTCACAAGCTTCTTCTCTAATTTTTTCAGGTCGTGTCTCTTCAGAAACTTCTGCAGTTTTTTCGCATTCCGCTTTTCCAGCTTCCTCATGCTTTTCTTCAGGTTTTTCAGGTTTAACAGCTTCCTGCATTTCTGTAAGTTTTTCCGTCCTGTTTTCTTCATGAGGCTTTTCATGTTTATCGTCCTGATTTTCTTCATAGACTTTCTCCTTTTCCTTCTCGCTTCCCAGCGTCTTCCATGCAATCCTGATCTTCCATCTAGGTGACTGCCCTTCATATGCCACATCTATCCTCACCAGATGCAAAAGCCATGTAACGCAGGCCCTTCCCTGGCTTTTTCTCCACTCTTTATCCAGTGTTCCTTCTAACCGGTATCTCACCGGGGTACATAGCACAACGGCCAGCAGAAGGATCAGCAGTCCCAGGATGACTGCAATGATGATCCCTATGATTTTTAATATGATCAATAGAATATGTAACATCTTACCTTCCCTGTTCTTTTTCTAAAATATAAGACCGTATATTACACGTACCCGTCTTTTCATACACTTCTGTGACAATACGTTCTACCAGTTCCACCGCTTCCTCATATCCTCTGGCAATTCCTACCACGAACAGCTCGCTGTATGGAAATGACGGCTGCTTAAACTGTATCGTATTATAAATCTCCAGCTGGTTCTTTTCATTTACCGCAAGCGTGATCACATGTATATCCAGTGTAAGCTTCCCTGCGTCTAATTTGCGGATCAGTTTTTCTCTTTTCTTTTCCAGTCCTTCTGCCAGATACAGATACTTATAATATTGCATACTTCCCGTCCTTCTATACATCTACTGGTTATAATATGAATCAAAGATCTCTTTTGCGATGTTTACCGCCTTTGCATTACCATCTGAGGATTCAATAATAATACTTACAACAAGTTCCGGATCTTCTACATTAGACATACCGATAAACCAGGAGTGATCTTTTTCTTTGTCAGAACTATATTCTGCTGTTCCGGTCTTCCCGGCTGCGGTATAGCTCTGTCCGCTTAATACAGATGCTGTACCATAATCTACGACACTCTTCATATATGCTTTCAGCTGTCCTGCCTCATCTGCCGTCATCAGCTCTTTGTATTCTTCCGGTTTACTTTCTTTCATGACTGTTCCTGATGCATTCGTTACTTTATCGATCAGATACGGCTTCATCAGGGTTCCGTCATTAGCGATTGCGGCTGTGATCAGTGCCATATGATATGGTGTCACCTGCGTCTCTCCCTGTCCCATAGCAGTCATCATCTTCGTACCATTTCCTGCAGACGAATCTAATGTAAAACTGCTCTTACTATACGGAAGATCACTTGGAAGCTTGGAATCAAACAGCACATCCTCTGCCGTATTTTTGAACTTGGAAGGATCCAGCGACAGTCCGATATTCGAAAATGATGCGTTGCAGGAATAGGCAAGACTGTCCTGCAGATCTACCTGTCCATGGACATGTCCGTTGTAACAATGAATACGGATTCCGTCACGTTCAATAGAACCCCTGCAATTATAAGAATACGATGCATAGTCCGGATTTTCCCGCATGTATTCCAGTGTCGTCACAACCTTAAATGTCGATCCGGGTGCATACTGCCCCTGTGTTGCACGGTTCAAAAGCACACTGTCTCCACTTGAACTTAAAGTATCCCAGTCTGCCACCACTGTATTTGGATCAAAATCAGGCTTTGATACCATCGCCAGTATTTTACCAGTCTTTGGATCCATAACGACTACCGCGCCTCTGTTATCCCCAAGTGCCTGATATGCTGCCTGCTGCAGGTCTGCATCCAGTGTAGTAATGACTGTATTTCCTACATTTTTCTTATCCTGAAGCTGATTCTTTAATTTAATCAGGAAATTTTCATCTGAATTCATCAGTTCAGTATTTTCCAGAGATTCGATTCCGGATTTTCCCTGCGCACTGTAACCGACTACATGTGCAAATACATTACCATACGGATAATCTCTTGTCTGTGTTCCGTCTGATGCCGTATCTGTCTTTGCAAGCACATTGCCATTCTTATCCAGTATCTTTCCTCTGGTGATCTGTTTTTCATTCGAATTCTGTCTGGCATTATACGGACTCCGGATTACTTCCTGGCTTTTCTTCACCTGAAAATATGTGATGTAACCGAGCATGACCAGAAAAAGTGCCACAAATACATAGGTTACCCTAGCGAATTCTTTGTTTCTGGCGCGCTTGGCCTTTTTCTTTTTCTTTTCCAGCCGTTTCGCTTCTTTTCTCTCTTCCCGGCTCATATACTGCATCTCGATATCTCTTCTCCATCTCTTGTCCGCTTCTCTTTGCTCGTAGCCTTTCCTTCTTCTTTCTTTCAATATCCTCTTCCTCGTCTTCTCTTAATATATAAAGTCCCTGGATAATTGCAAACATGATCAGCGTACTGATCAGCGAACTTCCGCCATAACTTACCAGCGGAAGTGTAACTCCCGTCGACGGGATGAATTTCGTAGCACCGCCAATGGTTAAAAACACCTGAAAGATATAACAGGTACCAAGCCCGAGTGCTACCATCTTATAAAACATACTGCGAAGCTGCATTGCAATATTTAAAAACATTACATAACAGCTGACACAGATCAGGATCAGACACATTCCATAAATCAGTCCCATTTCTTCAGAAATCGCTGAAAATATGAAGTCCTCTGCCGATACCGGTATGGTATCCGGCTGTCCCTGATAAAGGCCTACACCAAACCATCCACCGGTTCCGATGGCAAACAGTGACTGTGCCACCTGGTATCCACCGTTATTATAGGTTCCAAACGGATCTTTCCATACATTTACCCTCGTCTTAACATGTGTAAAAAGGTGATATGCAGCAAATGCACCGACACTTCCCGCTCCTAATCCGGCAAGAATATAAAGCGGCTGATGCGTTGCCACATACAACATGACCAGGTATACCACAAAAATGATCAGCGCAGCACCAAGATCCTTGGATATAACCAGGATCAGTACATGAAATGCCGCCACAACCGTGGTAATGACAAGATCCCGGAATTCCGTAGACCGCTTGAAGCTTGATGCCACAAAAAATACGAATACAATCTTTACAAGCTCCGATGGCTGGATGTTAATACCTGCCACAGTAAATCCAAGCATCGCTCCATTTGAAACTTTTCCGACCACGACAACCGCAGCCAGTGATACGATTCCCAGCACCCCGTAGAAAATTCTCCATTCGGATAACAGCTTAAACTTTCTTATGATCACCGGGATTACCATGCAAAGCACCAGTCCTCCCGCTGCGATCAGATACTGTTTTGCTGCTTTATCATAATTGAGTCTTGTAATCATGATAAACCCAATACTGAGTAACATACACATATTATTTACAACAAGTCTCGACACTCTTGGATAAATGAACATATACAATACGATCGTTCCGCCAAGCAATGTCACCTGCATCAGGTATAATGCAAGAATCTTGATGTCCAGTTTCACCAGAAACATCACAAGAAATGCGGTCAGATGCATCACAAACATTAACACATTCTGTTTTTTCAGACACCTGTCCTTTTTATCCGGGTCATAATATCCAAAAATACTGAAACAAAGATACGTATACATTATGATCAGTACGATCATCAGATATTTTGACAGCTGTACAATTATATTTAACAATTCGTCACCTACTTTACTCCTCGTTTAAAATGTCCTCTTGTATAGTCTGAATTCAGCGGCTCTACGTCCTGATGTTTTATAAATGCCTGATTATAAATCGTTATGATTTCTTTTACCTGGGATGCACTTTCTTCTGTAAAGTCCAGACGGATCTGCTCTGGATGTAAATCTTCTATCTCAGAAGCCCGGTCCGCCAGAAAAAGTGGTGCTGTATTATACATTACATTATAACAGTCCCTACAGTTTCTTTTTACTGTAAATTTTTTCTGATACCGGTCAGTCAGTGTTATAATGCTGCCTTTTCCGTCGCATTTTTCTGCCGTTTTCTGAATACAGCCTGCACTGATCATCACCGGCTGGTATCCATATACGATCAGTGTCTGCCGGTCCAATCCAAGTCTTTCCAGTTCCCGGCTATTAAGCTCTACCGATGCCGTTGCCATCTGTATCTTCCGACCCAGCACCTCTTCTTTCGCACGGCGGTTAAAGATATATACATTATAATCGCTTCGGATTTCTTTCTGGTACTGATGACGCTCAAGCCACTCATAGGATTCCCAGTTGCGGATCAGAACTCCGTCATATTTTTCCTCTATCTGCTCATAGATTTTTTCATATCTTTTTATTGTCTTTTCTCTGAAAATGTATGGCATAACCAGAAAATACTGAATCCCTTCACGCCGTTCAAACGCCACCTGTTCCTCCAGGTAAATACAACGGATTCCCGAAGCAATTGCCGCTTCCAGCTGTGCTGAGGTCTGGACATATGCCGTTATGAATGCTGCCTTTTGCTGTGCCTGCTGATTTTCAAAGTCTGAATCATTGTCTCGAAATTCTGGTTCTAAGTCTTTTATCTCATACACTTCTGACTTCTGACAGACTGTGCTGCATTCTTCTGTATTATCTTTTTTATACTCATCTCTCCGGTATTGTTCCTGGATCTTTTCTTCTAACTTTTCCAGTCCATACCGTCTAAGTTCATTTAAAGCCTGCATCGGCATGAAGACATTTCCCCGTGTCTGGATATCCAGATGATCAAAGGTGAATTCTGTATTTCCTGTTTTTCTCATCTGTTTTTCAATACGGACCGGATCTAACGGCTGATTCTTTGCCGCCTGTACTTTCTGCCCGGTACATTCCACGGTAATATTCTGAAATGCTATTGTCAGTTTAGCACATTCACCCACAGAAAGTATTAACTTCCCATTAATTTTTTCTTGTACTTTTATATCCTGCCATGTATTTTCTTCTTTTCCGTCCTTTTTATCTGCCTGCGGACGTTTTAAAGAAACCATATTCTTTCCATTGTGCTGATGATAATATCCTTCACAATAGCCTCTTCTCTGATACGTCGCCATAAGCTCTTTTTTATCCGCTTCTGATACATGATATGCTGATTTTTTCTTTCCGTTTTTTATTATATCCAGATACAGATCTGCATATTTGCGGTACATGCGTACGACTGTATATACATATTCCGGCTGTTTCATTCTGCCTTCGATCTTGAATGAATCAATCCCTGCATCGATAAGCTCCGGCAGAATATCGATCGTACACAGGTCCTTCAGGCTCATGATATCCACCGCTTTTTTCTCATTCACCTGGTAAGGCAGTCTGCACGGCTGGGCACACTGTCCACGGTTTCCGCTTCTACCCCCGATCATACTGCTTAACAGACATTGACCGGAATAACAGTAGCAAAGCGCACCATGCACAAAACATTCCATCTCAAGTCCGGTTATCTTTTTCATCTCTTCGATCTCTTCCAATGATAATTCACGGGCCGGTACGACTCTTGTGATTCCGTATCGTTTTAAATATTCTGCTCCCAGCGTATTGGTAATCGTCATCTGGGTGCTTGCATGAACCGGCATCTCCGGGAAATGCTCTCTGATGTAGCTGATTGCTCCGATATCCTGTACGATCACACCATCCAGTCCGGCTTTATAATATGGAAGAAGATAATCATATAATTCATCCATTTCCCGGTCTTTTAAAAGTGTATTAACCGTCATGTAAATCTTTCTTCCATGTATATGCACATACTCAATTGCTTCGATCAGATCTTCCTCAGACAGGTTCTTCGCATAAGCTCTTGCGCCAAATTTTGTCCCGCCAAGGTACACCGCATCTGCGCCCCCGGCAATGGCTGCATGCAGACTCTCCATCGATCCTGCCGGTGCCAGTATCTCTACATTTTTCTCCATATTTATCTATCCATACTTCCTTTATATTTGTCCTGTATATGCAGGGAATCCTGCCATACATATCTTACCTATCCTGTATTGTAAAAAAGGCTGTCATATGACAGCCTAGTTTTTATTATTATTTTTAATCTCTGTTTCCAGCTGCACGATCTTCATCTGAAGTTCTTTGTTCTCTTCCTTCAGTTTGTCCATCGCTTTTTCTGCATTTTCCAACTTAATCTGAACGGATATCAGTTCATGCTTTAAGTCATACATTTCTTTATCTTTTGCTTCGATATCACTTTCCAGTGTACCGCCCTGTTTCTTTGCTTTGAAGTAATCGTCTGCAATATTCAGTGCAAGTAAAATACTTCTGGTCTCCGCACTTTGCTTGCGGTATCCCTCACTGCTGGTACACTCATCCAGCTTATGGTTCAGATATGTGGAAACCTTCTGCAGATAATCTTCACTTTCAAATCCGCTTAAGGTAAATACCTTGCCTCCTATTAATACTTCTGTATAGTTTTTTGATGATGCCATAAGAAGCCTCCTCGAACTTTCATAATTTCTGATAACTATTATAAACTAATCTGTAAGAAAAACCAACCTCTTTTATTCATTTTCATGAGAAATCGACAAAATCCACATCCACTGCTGCATCATACGAAATTTTCAGTTCAGAAAATTCATACCCGTGAACAGTAACAATCTGATTACAAACTAATTCCCAGATGTGCATATGCCGCATCTGTCACGACACGTCCTCTTGGTGTCCGCTGTATGAATCCATTCTTGATCAGATATGGTTCATATACATCTTCGATCGTACCGGAATCTTCTCCGATCGCAGCCGCTAAAGTATCCAGCCCCACCGGTCCTCCCTGGAATTTTTCAATCATTGTAAGAAGGAGTCCCCTGTCTGTCTGATCCAGTCCTTCTTTATCAACGTCCAGAAGATCCAGCGCATAATTGGCAACGTCTTCTGTGATATACCCGTCATATTTAACCTGTGCAAAATCTCTTACGCGCTTCAAAAGTCTGTTCGCAAGACGCGGTGTCCCTCTGGATCTTCGTGCCAGCGCATAGGCACCCTTTTCATCAATGCCTACTTCCAGTACTTTCGCCGACCGCATGATAATCGTCTTCAGTTCTTCGATGGTATAGAATTCCAGACGGTTTACCACTCCAAAGCGGTCTCTTAGCGGTGCTGTCAGCATCCCTGCCCTGGTGGTTGCTCCTACCAGTGTAAACTTCGGAAGATCCAGACGAATCGATCTTGCTGATGCACCTTTTCCGATCATAATGTCAATCGCATAATCTTCCATTGCCGGATACAAGACCTCTTCTACCTGACGGTTCAGACGATGGATCTCATCTACAAAAAGGACATCTCCTTCCTGCAGATTATTAAGAATCGCTGCCATCTCTCCTGGTTTCTCGATTGCAGGACCCGATGTGATCTTGATATTTACATTCATTTCATTTGCAATAATTCCGGCAAGTGTCGTCTTTCCAAGTCCCGGCGGACCATAAAACAGCACATGATCCAGTGCCTCATTACGCGCCTTTGCCGCTTCAATATATATTTTTAATGTTTCTTTCGCCTTTTCCTGTCCAATATAATCATCCAGGAGCTGCGGCCTTAAATGATTTTCAATCTTAATATCTTCTTCCAGATTTTCCGTTGTGATAATTCTTCTGCTCATCTGTCTTCTTCATCACCTATATCATATATTTGAGTGCCTGCCGCAGAACATCTTCGACATTCATCCCGTCTGTAACTTCTACCTGACGCACTGCCTTTAACGCTTCTGTGTTGCCGTATCCCAGTGCCACCAGTGCCTGTACTGCTTCACTGGTCATTGCATTTGCAGATGCATCTGCTATTCCATCTGAAGATACCACGGATGATTCTCCGGCATGTTCCAGTGCATCTTCAAGTTTTAATTTGTCTTTTAATTCCAGTATCAGCTTTTCTGCCGTCTTCTTCCCGATTCCCGGTGCTGCCTGGATTGCCTTTACATCATTGGATGCAACCGCAAATCTCAAATCATCCGGTGTCAGTGCTGATAATATGCCAAGACCGCCCTTGGGTCCGATTCCACTTACACCGATCAAAAACTTAAACACTCTAAGCTCGTCCGCAGTAAGGAAACCATATAACTGCATCAGATCTTCTTTTACGTGCATATATGTATGCACTTTTACTTCTTTTCCAATTCCAGGAAGTCTTCCCATGGCAGTTCCCGACATATAGATTCCATATCCGATACCGCCTACATCTATAATAATACGATCTTCCTCCATCCCTTCCAGGATTCCCCGTACATATGCTATCATATTCTCTTATCTGCTCCATTTCTACGCATTTCCACAATCTTCTTATAGCTGAATGTTCTTTAATCGTTTTAACATTTCTGCCGAAACAATTCCTATCAACAGTCCTGTCAGCAGTCCGGCTATCAAAAGTACCGGAAAATAATATCCAACGCTAAATGTCTCTACTACCAGCATCGCAACGATCAGCTGTCCCACATTATGGAACACACCACCAGCCACGCTGATTCCCAGTACACTAAAACCACCCTTTTTCTTCAGAAGTGCCATCACTGTCAGACTCAAAAGTCCTCCTGCAAGGCTGTAAATAATACTGAAATAATTGCCAAATATAAATCCTGACAACAACACCCTGACAACCGACAGAAGATATGCCTCGGATACTTTCATCTTATATAACGCAATAACGATCACCAGATTGGCCAGTCCAAGCTTCACACCCGGAATTCCGAAATTAATCGGAATCAATGTCTCTACATAACTGAATATCAAAGCCAGTGCCGTAAACACGCCAAAATACGCTACTCTGTTCTTCTTCACATTTTCCTCCTAATTTGCCACCGCATCAAATTCACTCGTCTCACCATTTTCCACTTCTACTACAACCTTATTCGGCAGACAGATGATGCTTTCATGATTCTTTGATGCTTCTTTCTGATGTACACACAGCTGATCCGGACAATCTGCATCGATCATTTTCGCTTTTCCATTTTTGATTCTAAGCTGATTGGTTCCGCCATTAATCTCTATCGTCTGATCCTTATCAAGTGAATAGGTTCCGGTCACCTTCCCATCTACCTTCACTTTTACCACATTGCCGCCATTTCCACCGATAAACTGATGTCCCAGGTAAGCGGCTGCTGCAACCACAAGGATAAGCAGGATAAGAATTCCATCTTTTTTCTTCATATTTTCTCCTTATCTTCAGTCAGGAACATCTGAAAGCGTGTCTTAAAAATGAATGCATTTTTCAGATACACTCTGACATTCCCGGATAAAAATATGCCATCGGATTATTAAACTCTGCACATCCCGTTGGCATCTCGGTACTATTCTAGCACAACCACCTCAACCGTTCAACAAAAAAGAAAATATGTTTGGTTTTCATCTGCATTTTTTCATGCTATACTACATGATGTATAAAATAACTGATACAATTTAATCAATACGAGGATTCTTATGAAATGTAAAAAATTATTAACACTAATCACAGCCGCTACACTCTGTTTATCCGGCTGTTCCGGTATATCCAGACACGCTCAGGCAAATCAGGATCTTTCCTATACCGACATGCTTTTTGACACAGTAATCAAGATTCAGATCCTTGACTCTGCTGACCAGAATATACTGAACGGACTAAAAAAACTTTGTCAGAAATATGACACCATGTTTTCTACTACCAATGAAGACAGCGACCTATATAAACTAAATCACGCAGGCGGCGCACCGGTGACCGTTTCCGATGAGACGGCAGATCTGATCCATGAAGGGATTCATTACAGTGAATTATCGAATGGTGCCTTTGACATCACGATTGAGCCAGTCTCCTCTCTCTGGGATTTTAAGTCAGAATCTCCTGAGGTGCCATCTTCCGAAGCTATCGCTGAAGCAGTCAGTCATGTAGATTATACCGGAATCTCTCTGGATGGGAATACAGTCTCCCTTGCAGATCCCAATGCCGGCATTGACCTTGGTGCCATCGCCAAAGGATATATTGCTGACCAGGTCAAAACCTATCTAAAAAGCCAGGGTGTCCGACACGCCATCATTAACCTCGGGGGAAATGTCGATGTCATCGGCACAAAACTGGATGGCAGCAAGTACAACATCGGTATCCAGAAACCATTTGACGAAACCGGCGAGGCTATCACTTCTGTAAAATTAAAAGATCAGACCGTTGTTACCTCCGGTATCTACGAGCGCTACTTTAAAAAAGACGGCAAACTCTATCACCACATCCTGGATCCCAAAACCGGATATCCATGTGACAACAATCTATACAGCGTATCCATCATCACCGATTCTTCTACAGAAGCGGATGCACTTAGTACGACTTGTTTTTTACTTGGGTATGAAAAAGGGATGAAATTGATCAATGAGATGAATGGGGTTGAGGCTATCTTTATTACGGATGATGAGGAGGTGCATCGGTCGAAAGGGATTTGATGTTTCATTCATCCCTTTGGATACCCGCACCTTCATAAAAAGCAATTTAGTAATATATCACCGTCCGCGTCAAAACCGATCCAAACAGCAGGAAAAATACCAGATAAATAACCAACAGTACTCCAAATATAATCAACTGTGCCCTGCAGAAGTTCCTGCGGTTGATATTTCCTTTGTCTCCGAAGGCCCATACAAAATACATTACAATTCCCACACAAGGAATCATCAATACCACCAGTGTCAGCACCCAGTCTTTTAAATCCATTGGGGATGTTTCGTTCTGGGAATTTTGTTCTGTATAATCCTGTGTATTTCTTTGGTTCTCTTCATAATGATTGTCATGGTATGCAAATTTGTTTTCTGATTCGTCAGGCTGTGTATCATTAGCCGCTTCTTCACCTGCCTCTATCATATCATCGACATTTTTATTATTATATTCATCCATCGGCTGTTTCCTCCTTCGTCAGTAATCCATCCTATCTTATCATTTTACAACGCCAAATGCAACGGTCACTCTTTTCTCCTTTTTTCAAAATAATACCCATCTTACTTCTTTACAATACCAAATGTAATAGCTGCCAGTCTTATAAGATTGTCCGGATTATAAGTCATCGGCGGCACTTGGGGATAGAAACGATACATACGCCATAGATAAAACACAAGCATCCATATTATCGTTACTATTAAGATTACCTTCTCTGGATTCCTATTCTTTTTCTGACGGATATAACGGTTCCATCCAAATATGAATGCCAGAATCAGGAACACATATATAAAAGGATGCATCTCCCACGCACCTTTAAAATCCAAGCGAAGCAGGCACAGCCCTGCTCTGGTAAGCCCGCATGCCGGACATGGGAATCCCGTAAGCCATGTAAGCGGACATACACTGTGCAGTATTTTATTTCCGAATACAAAATAGGCGATTATTATCATAATCGCCCATCTTGCATTCTTTATATCATTTTTCAATAATACAAATCCATTTTTTAATATTTTGTTCATTCCGTTATCTTTCTTAAGCAATTCTTTTTGCAGAATGCTTTTTGAAATACATACTTTCGAAATTACCTTTTTAATAATTGTAAATCTGTCTCTACAGAATAACTTTCTTAGGACATTTTACTGCACATGCACCACAGTCTTTACATTTTTCGTAATCAATGTGAGCAATGTTATTCTCAACTGTAACAGCTTCGAACTTACATGCTTTTTCACACATCTTACATCCGATACATCCTGCTGTACATGCCTGCATAACAGCTTTACCTTTATCCTGTGAATTACACTGTACCAGATGTTTCTGATCATATGGTACGATCTCAATCAGGTGTTTTGGACATACAGCTACACATTTTCCACATGCTTTACATGCTTCTTTATCTACAACTGCTACGCCATTTACAATATGAATCGCATCAAATGGACATGCTTTCACACAGCTTCCGTCTCCAAGACATCCAAATGAACATGCCTTCGGTCCACCATCCTGCATCATGTTAACCATAGTACAGTCACTCAGTCCGTGATATTCATATTCCTGTTTTGCTTTTTCACAATCTCCGCCACATTTTACAAATGCAACTTCGTGTACCTGTGCACCTGCAGCTACGCCCATGATTTCACCGACTTTTGCTGCTACCGGAGCGCCTCCGACTGGACATCCGCCAACTTCAGCCTCTCCTTTTACGATTGCTGCTGCAAGTCCGGAACATCCGGCGTAACCACAGCCACCGCAGTTATTTCCAGGAAGTACGCCAAGAATGGCCTCTTCTCTTTCATCTACCTCTACTGCAAATTTCTTACCAGCAACTCCGAGGAATACACCAATGAATAATCCGGTGCCTCCTACGATAACTGCCGCAAGAATAATACCTGTAACACTCATTGTCTGCTCCCTCCTAAATTAATCCTGAGAATCCACAGAACGCAATCGCCATCAGACAAGCTGTGATCAGAACGATTGGTGTTCCCTGGAAGGACTCTGAAATATCATTGTATTCCATCTTCTCACGGATACCAGCCATGATCACGATCGCGATCAGGAATCCAACAGATGTACCAATACCATTGACAATACCTTCTAAGATAGAATATTCTTTCTGAACGTTTGTAAGTGCCACACCAAGTACTGCACAGTTTGTTGTGATCAGTGGAAGATACACACCAAGTGCATTATAAAGGGATGGCATACTCTTCTTCAGGAACATCTCTACAAACTGTACCAAAGCTGCGATAAACAGAATGAATACGATTGTCTGCAGATATTCAAATCCCAGTGGGACCAGAATAAATTTGTAGATCAGTCCTGTAAAGAATGATGATAATGTGATAACGAATACAACTGCTCCACCCATACCGGTTGCAGTCTCAACCTTTTTAGAAACACCGAGGAACGGACAGATTCCAAGGAACTGGCTGAGTACAACGTTATTTACGATAGCTGAACCAATTGCAATAATCAATAACTCTTTCATACTATGTACTCCTCCTACTCTTCATTCCCTGTTGGGAATACTTTGCTTCCGCATCCGCCGCATGATGCACAATCTGTACCACATCCCTGTGGATCAGCAATCTTCTTGCCTTTCTGTGCTGCGTGTCTCTTAAGTCTGTTCATGCCTGCTACCAGGAATGCAAGAACAAGGAAAGCTCCTGCAGGCAGGATGAAGATTGTTACTGGCACATATCCGCCTTTTCCTGCTGCTGCATCTGCAAGTGGAAGGATCTGAACGCCAAAGATTGCTCCAGTTCCGATAAACTCACGAACGATAGCGATACAGGTAAGACCAAATGTAAATCCAAGACCCATACCAATACCATCAAAGATAGATGGAAGTACCGGGTTCTTAGATGCATAACTTTCTGCACGTCCAAGGATGATACAGTTAACAACGATCAGCGGGATATAAAGTCCAAGTGAGTCATACAGACTTGGAACGAATCCCTCTAACAGGAACTGTACAATTGTTACGAAAGATGCTACGACTACGATGAATGCCGGCATTCTGACAGAATCCGGGATTACTTTACGTAACATAGAAATCAACATATTTGACAGTACAAGTACGACTGTTGTTGACAGTCCCATACCTAAACCGTTAATAGCGGATGTTGTTACCGCCAGGGTCGGACACATTCCTAACATCAGAACGAAGGTAGGATTTTCTTTGATCAGACCGTTATATACTCTTTCAGTACATTTATTCATGATATACTACCTCCTATTTAAATGCATTCTGATAATATCCGAGTGCTGCATTGACAGCTCCTGTTACAGCTCTTGAAGTAATGGTTGCACCACTTAAAGCATCAATCTGTTCACCGTCGCCGCCGTCTTTGGAAACTACGAATTTATCAGCCTGTTTGTCAACATACTGGTTATAGAATGCAGGCTCTGTAGCCTTCATACCAAGACCTGCTGTCTCGCTGATAGAAAGAATAGACACACCATTAATTGTTCCGTCTTTCTTAATACCAACTGTGATCTGGATGTTACCGCCGAACCCGTCTTTGTCTGTTGTTGTGATGACATATCCTTCATCACCTGCTGTACAGACTTCATCTACAGTCGCATTAACACCCATATCTTTAACTGCTTTATCAGCTGCTTTCTGATCTACGTCTTCCTGAGTAAAGTCATCTAGGTCTACGTCAGAAAATACTGCCTGCCATGCCTCTTTTTTAGCTGTCTCCTGCGCTTGGGCAATCGGGCTTTTTGTAATCTCATATACAGCTCCAAGTAAGAATCCGGCAATGACAGTGATCAATGTAAGGATCAGTGTATTCTTAACAATCTTATTCATTATTTTTCTCCTCCTTTACCAAATGGTTTTGGAAGAGTAACTCTCTCGATCAATGGCACCAGAAGGTTACTGATGATGATCGCATAAGAAACTCCTTCTGCTGAGCCGCCAAACAGACGGAACAGACCTGTTAACACACCAAGGATAATACCATATACAAACTGTCCCTTTGGTGTAATTGGAGATGTTACATAATCTGTAGCCATGAACCATGCACCAAGCATCAGTCCACCACCACAAAGATGTGCTGTAATATACTGTGGGTCAAAGAATCCAACATCCGGATTTGCAACATGTCCGAAGATTCCGACAAAGATTACAAATGTAACGATATATGTTCCAGGAATTCTAAGATCAATAACTCCCATAAGGATCAGGAAGATTGCTCCGATCACAATTGCGATCACAGAAGTCTCACCGATTGTTCCAGGAATTTTACCGATCAGCATATCCATTGTATTAACTGCATTACCAGCCTTTAACTCAGCCAGTGGTGTTGCACCTGTCACACCGTCATATACAAAGCTTGTCATCTGGCTTGTAAATGAAAGTAACAGGAAACATCTTGCTCCAAGAGCCGGGTTCATGAAGTTCTGTCCCAGACCTCCAAATAACTGTTTTACGATCAGGATTGCAAATACACTACCGATAGCTCCCATCCACCATGGTGCTGTAGGAGGCATATTCAGTCCGAGTAACAGACCTGTTACTGCTGCACTCCAGTCATTAATCGTAATTTTCTTATGCATCAATTTCTCGTATATGTATTCTGTCAATACTGCTACAACTGTTGTTGTAACGAGCATTCCGAATGCTGGCAGTCCAAAGTTCCATACACCAAATGCAGATGCCGGCAAAAGTGCGATGGCCACCAGCATCATGATATTACTGGTAGTCGCTTTGGAACGAATATGTGGTGAAGATGACATTTTCAAACTGTTCTCACTCACTTTTGTTCACCTCTTCTTCTTTCTCGTATTATTTTTTCTTTCTACGGTTCGCCATTACAATCTTTCTCATAGATCCGATTGCCTGTTTCAGCGGACGCTTAGCTGGACATACAAAACTGCAGGAACCACATTCCATACATTCCATTCCTTCATGTTTTGTAAATTTCTCTTCATCATGGTGTTCTGCATAATCCGCCAGTCTTGATGGGATCAGGCGGCTTGGACAGGCTTCTACACAACGTCCACAGTTGATACATGCAGATGGCTCCATCTTAGCAACTTCATCTTTTGTAAATCCAAGGATAGATGAAGAAGTCTTTGTTACAGGTACGTCTAATGAGAACATAGAGAATCCCATCATCGGTCCACCGGAGATCAATTTCTCAGGCTCTGTCTTGAATCCGCCTGCTGCTTCTACCAGTTCCTGCTGGTTGATACCAAATGGCACACGGAAGTTACCTGGTTCTGCAACTGCGTCTCCACTTACTGTAACGACACGTTCCATAGAAGGTTTTCCTTCTACTACAGCCTGATAAATACTTACCATAGTTGCAACGTTGTCAACAACACATCCTGCATCTGCCGGAAGCATAGTCGAATTAATTGCACGTCCTGTGGTTGCGTAGATCAGCTGACGCTCACCACCCTGAGGATACTTTGTCTTCAGTGCCATAACCTCGATACGTGGCTCATCTTTTGTCAGTTCTTTTAACTTTTCAATACAGTCTGGTTTGTTATCTTCTACTCCGAAGATACCTTTTGCATTATCAAACAGACGGAGAATGATTTTCATACCGCCGACAAGCTTTTCAGGTGTCTCGATCATTGTTCTGTAGTCAGCTGTAATGTATGGTTCACATTCTGCACAGTTTGCAATAATGTAATCAATCTTTTCTGGCTCTTTTGGAGACAGTTTTACTTTTGTAGGGAAACCTGCTCCTCCCATTCCAACAACTCCTGCGGTTCCGATTGCATTCAGAATGTCTTCTTTGCTCATCTCTTCCAGCGGAGTTACAGCTGGATATTCTACTTCTTTGTACTCACCATCGTTTTCAATTACGATGCTGTTCACTCTTCCTCCTGTTGGATTCAGATGTGGTGCGATAGCTTTTACAGTTCCTGATACGGATGCATAGATAGGGGCTGATACAAATCCTCCCGCCTCTGCTATCATCTGGCCTTTTAAAACATGATCGCCAACGGCTACTACTGGATTCGCCGGAGCACCGATATGCTGCGATACCGGATATACCAGATTGCCCTTAGGTTTTACTTCGACAATTGCCTTATCTTTAGCCAGGCTCTTGCCGTCATCCGGGTGAATTCCACCCTTAAATGTTAACAATGCCATCCTTTTTTCCTTCCTTCCTATTTACTCTTTATATAATATACAGGAATTACAGGCAATTTTCTATAGAAAATGACGAATTCCGTGTATATTTTCGGAAACATCTTGTTGCATTTTTAACAATGCATATAATTATAAATTTTCCTCTATATCCTACAACACGCAGAAAACCTGCCGGTGGCAGGTTCTCAAATTCGCGGCACAACATAAATATAATTTCAAAAAACTCAATTTTCTGACTAAAATATACACCAATCGTGCGTTGTACCAACGATGTAGGCGTAGAAAGGATAGAGGTTTTCCTCTATCCTTTCTGCTTCTTTTATATCTTACTTGATATTATTCTGCTTCAATATTATTCAGCATCTGTCTCTTCAGCTGCTTCTTCTGCTGGCTGCTCTAAAGCTTTCATGCTCAGGCTGATCTTCTTCTCAGCTTCGTTCAGATCTACAATCTTAGCTGTGATCTCCTGTCCAACTGAAAGTACATCAGATGGTTTGTCAACATGAGCTCTTGAAATCTGTGATACATGAAGTAATGCGTCTACTCCAGGAGCAAGCTCTACGAATGCACCAAAATCTGTCATTCTTGCAACTTTACCTGTGATAACAGTTCCAACTGCATAATTCTCTGCTGCATTAGCCCATGGATTAGACTCTGGGAATTTCAGGCTGAGTGCGATCTTTGTATCGTGGATGTCTTTGATCATAACTTCTACTTTATCGCCAACCTGGAATACTTTCTTAGGATTCTCAACACGTCCCCAGGACATCTCAGAGATGTGAAGAAGTCCATCTACTCCACCGAGGTCGATGAATGCTCCGAAATCTGTAACATTCTTTACAGTTCCTTCCATTCTGTCACCTACGCTGATCTTCTCGAATAATTCTTTCTGTTTTTCAGCACGCTCAGCAACAAGAAGCTGTCTTCTGTCACCGATCACGCGGTTTCTTCTAGGATTGAACTCGCTGATCACGAACTCGATCTCCTGTCCCTGATATTTGCTCAAGTCTTTTTCATATGTGTCTGAAACAAGGCTTGCTGGAATGAATACTCTTGCTTCATCAACAACAACGCTTAATCCACCACCAAGAATCTGTGTTACAGGAGCCTTTAACACTTCGTGATTCTCGAATGCTTCTTTTAATCTTTCGTTTCCTTTTTCTGCTGCAAGTCTCTTATATGTCAGGAGAACCTGTCCTTCTCCGTCGTTTACTTTAAGAACTTTTGCGCTCATTGTGTCACCAACTGATACAACTGTTGTAAGATCAACATTTGCCTCGTTAGTATATTCGTTTCTTGTAATGATACCGTCTGCTTTGTAGCCTATATTCAAGATGATTTCATCAGGTTTAACGTCGATGACTGTACCATCTACAACCTCTCCATTTCTTATTGTCTTAAAAGACTCTTCCAACATTTGTTCAAAAGTTAATTCTGACATTATTTTGAACCTCCTCAATTATTTTATTGGGCGTGGATGCCCCTGCTGTAATACCTACTGATTCCACGGACCTTAATTGATTAATATCCAAATCGTCAAGTGTCTGTATATAGTACGTATTCAAACATTCCTCTTTGCAGATTTCAAATAGCTTCTGAGTATTCGAACTACGCTTATCACCTATCACAACCATAGCATCTACTCTCGCTGCAATTTGACGGGCTTCTGTCTGCCTTTCTTTTGTCGCATTGCAAATCGTATTTAAAACAACTATATCATACCTCTTTTTTGAAATAATTTCAACTAATTCTTTGAATTTATTGTAGTTAAATGTCGTCTGGGCCACGATACATACTTTTTGCTCTTTTCGGACCAGTTCAAACCGTTCTGCATCTTCCGGTGTCTGTATAACACTTACCTGGTCACCTGCCCATCCCTTGATACCCTCTACCTCAGGATGTTCGCTGTTTCCAATAATTATAATATAAGAGCCTTTTTCGCTTTCTTCCGCCACAATCTTGTGAATCTTTTTTACAAATGGACAAGTCGCATCTACACATGCGATTCCTCTTTCATCCATGATGTCATAAATATATTTTGCCACACCATGGGAACGGATTACAACTACATCTGCATCCACCGTCCGGAGTTCTTCTTCATCCTGAATCACTTCCACACCATGGCTTCTCAGATCCTTAATCACTTCTTCATTGTGAATAATCGGTCCGTAAGTGAAGATTTTCTCATTCTGGTGCTTTTCCACTTGTTCATACACTGTATCAACGGCACGTTTCACACCAAAACAAAAGCCCGCTGTCTTCGCAAGTTCTACATTCATATATGTTGTTCCTTCCTGTTACCAATCTTTATTGCCGTGATTTTCCCGGCAATTCCTGCATCATCCCGGAGATTTTTCCTCATTACCCGGACCTTCCGGCATATTCTTATCTGCACAGATCTACAATCGTCTGAACAACCTCTTCGATCGTCATATCCGAACTGTCGACCAGCACTGCATCATCTGCCTGCTTTAACGGAGCGATCTCACGGTTCATATCTCTGTTATCACGTTCTTCAATATCGTGCGCAATCTCTTCCAGATTGCACGGTTCTCCTTTTTCCAGAAGTTCCTGATAACGTCTTTTTGCTCTTGTTTCAACACTGGCTGTCAGAAAAATCTTTACATCCGCATCCGGAAGTACACATGTTCCGATATCTCTTCCATCCATGATCACATCCTGTGTCTTCGCCAGATTCTGCTGTAATTCCAAAAGTTTCTTTCTCACTTCCGGAATTGCTGATGTCACAGATGCCATATTACCAACCTCTTCATTGCGAAGGCGTGCTGTAATATCTTTTCCATTCAGATACACATGCTGCACACCGTCCTCATAAGCAATCGTAACCTCTGCATCTTTGCATGCCTCGATTACCTTTTCTGTCTCACCTTTTTGAATCCCTTTATCAAGGAAATGTATCGCAAGCCCTCTGTACATCGCACCTGTGTCTACGTAAATGTATCCTTTTTCCTTTGCTACCAGTTTTGCGATAGTACTTTTTCCTGCGCCTGCAGGTCCGTCGATTGCTACGTTATATCCCATGATTTCCTACTCCTTGTCTTTCATTTTTATCTTTTAATTCTTGCATACTTAAGTATTTAAACTGCTTACACTATATTCTTATGATTCAATTCCTGTTCCTGCAGCATACGCTGTTGACCACGCAATCTGTAGATTAAAACCACCAGTTACTGCATCCAGATCCAACACTTCTCCCGCGAAATGTAACCCTTTCACAAGCTTTGACTCCATCGTACCTGGATCTACTTCTTTGATCTTAATGCCACCCTTTGTGATGATCGCCTCATTATAATCTCTAAGGCCGGTAAGTGTTATTGTTAATCCCTTGATCAATCGTACAAATCCAAGTCTTTCTTCTTTCGTGATCACATTTACCTTCTTCTCCGGATCAATGCCGCTTAATCCGATCATAACCGGAATCAGCTTTGATGGAAATAATTTGTGGATTGCATTTTTAAACTGACGGTTCTGGTTTTCTTCAAACTCCCTTAACACGCGGTGATCCAGCTGTTCTTCCGAAAGTGCCGGCTTTAAATCAATTTTAAGCGTCAGCTCTTTTGCGTTCAGTTTCTTTCCGACATAACTGCTTGCACTTAAGATCAACGGTCCGCTCACTCCATAATGTGTAAAAAGCATTTCTCCAAAATCTTCGTATAATTTCTTTTTGCCATCCAGAATCGTGACATCGACATTTCTAAGCGAAAGCCCCTGAAGATCTGTTACCCAGTCTTCTTTGCACTCCATCGGTACCAGTGCAGGCATACATTCTGTCACCGTATGGCCAAGACTCTGTGCAAACCGGAAGCCATCTCCGGTAGATCCTGTTGACTGATAAGAAAGACCGCCGGTTGCCACTATACATGCGTCTGCATAAACTTCCGTGTCATCTCCAAGAACAACCTTTTCAAAATGTCCCTCTTTTTCCACCACTTTTTTTACCACTGTTCTCAAATGTACCTTCACACCCAGACGGTTCATCTCCCGTTCCAGCCCGCATATGACATCCGATGAATGATCCGATACCGGGAACACTCTGTCTCCTCTTTCTACTTTTGTCGGGACTCCGATCCTTTCAAAGAATTCTATAACCTGTTCGTTGGTATAGCCATAGAAGCTGCTATATAAAAATTTTACATTTGTCCGTACAGCATCGAACAGGCCTTCCATGTCGCAGGCATTTGTGATATTACACCGCCCTTTACCGGTTATAAAAAGCTTTTTCCCAAGCTTTTCATTTTTCTCATATACTTCAACCTGGTGTCCGCATTCTGCAGCTGCTATGGATGCAAACATCCCGGCTGCACCGCCACCAATGATTACTACTTTACTCATTCACTTCTTCCTCATCTTCTGAAAATTCTACTCTGTCACCAACCATATTCAGTTCATCTTTACTGTAGACCTGATATTCATCCCATATCTGCTCTAGTGTCTCAAGCGTGGTAATTACTTCTTTTTGCTTCTTCATGCATAATGCAACCACCAATGCATTGATCACGCTGAGCGGTGCTACCAGAGAGTCTACAATGGATGCCATGTCACTTCTTGCGATCAGATTGCAGGAAGAATACAGGGTCATCGGTGAATGTATACTGTCCGTAAGTGTGATGACCGTTGCTTTCCGGTTGCTGGCAAATTCCAGAGCTTTTAATGTACGCATCGAATATCTCGGGAAGCTGATTCCAATCACTACATCATCTGCGCTGACACGGATCAGTTGTTCAAATATCTCACTCGAGCTGTTCGTATTCACCGCTGTCACATTATCGCAGATCAGATTCAGGTAAAAGCTTAAGAAACTTGCAAGTGGTGAACAGCTCCGGATTCCAATTACGTAGATTCTCTTCGCCTTTAATATGGTATCAACCGCCATTTCAAATGCTTCGTGATCAATTGCCTCCATTGTAAGCTTGATCTTCTCTATATCCGAGTGCAGTACCGATGTCAGAATCTCCCCCTGGCTGATTCTTCCATAGGTTACTTCCATTCTCTGTATGGAATTCAATTTCATGCGGACCAATTCCCCAAGTGCCCTCTGAAATTCCGGATATCCGTCATATCCAAGTGCTGTCGCGAACCGGACTACCGTCGATTCACTGACTCCAACTTCCTCCCCCATCTTTGCAGCCGTCAAAAAAGCCGCCTTATCATAATCCTCACGGATAAAATCCGCCAGTTTTTTCT
Organism: Dorea sp.; assembly: GCF_977044405.1. Lineage (NCBI taxonomy): Bacteria > Bacillati > Bacillota > Clostridia > Lachnospirales > Lachnospiraceae > Dorea > Dorea sp. Next base: position 39,093 of record NZ_CDRRQK010000003.1, on the reverse strand, counting down.
GTCCTTTGCTGAATTTCTGATATTTTTCGTCTATCATTTTCAGCAGTTCATTCTTTGCGCTCATGCAATATACCTCTTTTTCAAACAATAGTTTTATTATATAGCTTTGTGGGGGAATAGTCAATTGGTGCCGGGAGTGTGTGGTTACGGGAGAGGCGTGGAGGGCTTTCCAACATCTGCAAAAAACATTCACTCTCCCATCCCTGCATAGTTTCACGAACAGCCAAGTGTAGAAGTGCCTGTTACAATGCATTCGCAAGGCACTTTGCAAGGCCGTTGGTGAAAAAAGACGATAAAATAAGATTCGGGATGTGCCACAAGCACATCCCGAAAGAATACCTGAGATGAGAAATCATCAAGATTTCTCGTCGAATGTATTCGGTTCTTATTTTATCGTCTTTTTTCAACTTACGGATTGCTAGTGCCTGAAGTAGCATTGTAACAGGCACTTCTACACTTGGCGTCCTGCGAAAACTATACAGGATAACTTCCATTCTCCGTATCCGCTACTGTCGCATCCACCTTAGTCTGCTGTGCTTCTCTATACTTAAAGAACTCAACAGCAACCTGCGGGAACAGTGCGTAAGACAGTACGTCTTCATCCTGCTGGATCCACTTCTCGCATTCTTTGCGGAGTGTATCTAATTCATCTGGAATCAGGTCAGCTGGACGGCATGTGATAATCTCTGGATCGTCTCCAAGAACTTTCTTGATTACGTCTGGATTCATCGGTTTTACTGTCTGTCCGTATTTTCCACTTAAGAGGTCTTTTGTCTCTTTTGTAGCTACTTTGTAACGTTCTCCCATCAGTACGTTGAATACAGCCTGTGTTCCAACGATCTGTGATGAAGGTGTAACAAGTGGTGGTTCTCCAAGGTCTTTACGTACTCTTGGTACTTCCTCAAGTACATCATAGAACTTGTCTTCAGCACCCTGCTCTTTTAACTGAGATGTCAGGTTAGAAAGCATTCCTCCAGGTACCTGGTACAGAAGAGTCTTGATGTTAACACCAAGGTTCTTTGGATTTAAGAGTCCACTGTCAAGTGCTTCGTCACGGATTGGACGGAAGTAATCAGCGATCTCAGCCAGAAGGTTCTGGTCAAATCCTGTATCATAAGGTGTTCCCTTGAATGTCTCAACCATAACTTCTGTTGCAGGCTGAGATGTACCAAGTGCGAATGGTGACATAGCTGTGTCGATTACGTCAACACCAGCTTCTACAGCTTTCATGTATGTCATAGAAGCAACACCTGATGTGTAGTGTGTATGCAGCTGGATTGGAAGATCTACTGCTTCTTTCATTGCTCCAACAAGCTCTGTTGCCTTATATGGTGTCAGAAGACCCGCCATATCTTTGATACAGATAGAGTTTGCACCCATATCCTGAATTCTCTTGGCAATATCTACCCAGTAATCCAGTGTATATGCATCACCCAATGTATAAGATAATGCGATCTGTGCTTCTACTTTTTCTTTGTTTGCTGCTCTAACTGCGGTCTTCAGGTTACGAAGATCATTTAAGCAGTCGAAGATACGGATGATGTCGATTCCGTTTGCAGCAGATTTCTGTACAAAGTACTCTACTACATCATCAGCATATGGACGGTATCCAAGAATATTCTGTCCACGGAATAACATCTGAAGTTTTGTATTTTTGAATCCATCACGGAATTTACGAAGTCTTTCCCATGGATCCTCTTTTAAGAAACGAAGAGATGCATCGAATGTTGCTCCACCCCAGCACTCTACGGAATGGTATCCAACCTTGTCCATTTTATCAACGATCGGAAGCATCTGCTCTGTTGTCATACGTGTTGCGATCAGGGACTGATGAGCATCACGCAGGATCGTTTCTGTAATCTTTACAGGTTTTTTTTCTATAGCTGCCATTTTATTTCCTCCTAATTATATATCGCTTAAATTCCTACGCCAAAGATTGCCATGAATGTTCCGGCAGCTACGGCTGTACCGATAACACCCGCAACGTTTGGTCCCATTGCATGCATCAGAAGGAAGTTTGTCGGATCTGCTTCAGCTCCAACCTTCTGTGATACTCTGGCTGCCATTGGAACTGCAGATACACCGGCAGAACCAATCAGTGGATTAACCTTACCATGTGTTGCAACACACATCAGTTTACCGAACAGTACACCTGCTGCGGTACCGAATGCGAACGCAATCAGTCCGAGAATTACGATCTTGATTGTATCCATATTAAGGAACGCCTCAGCACTTGTTGTTGCTCCTACAGATGTTCCAAGTAAGATAACTACGATGTACATCAGTGCATTAGAAGCTGTCTCTGTTAACTGTCTTACAACTCCGGACTCACGGAACAGGTTACCAAGCATTAACATACCAACCAGTGGTGCTGTTGTAGGAAGAATCACGCAAACAACGATTGTAACGATGATTGGGAATAAAATCTTCTCAAGCTTAGATACAGGTCTTAACTGTTCCATCTTAATCTTACGTTCTTTTTCTGTTGTCAGAAGCTTCATAATTGGTGGCTGGATAATCGGAACCAGTGACATATATGAATATGCCGCTACCGCGATAGGTCCAAGTAAAGCTGTCTGCTGTAACTTACCTGCAAGGAAAATAGAGGTAGGTCCGTCAGCACCACCGATGATTGAGATTGCTGCTGCCGCTTTGTCAGAGAATCCCATAGCCATAGCTCCAAGGTATGCAGCAAAGATACCGAACTGAGCTGAAGCACCCAGAAGGAAACTCTTCGGGTTCGCAATCAGAGGACCGAAGTCAGTCATCGCTCCTACACCCATGAAGATCAGGGACGGAAGGATTGACCACTCATCCAGTTTATAGAAGTAGTAAAGCAGTCCGCCTGTTCCGTTTGCCGCATCTTCTGCATGAAGCATGATATCCGGATAGATATTAACCAGTAACATACCAAACGCAATCGGAACGAGAAGCAGAGGCTCAAATCCATGTCTGATTGCAAGATAAAGGAAAACACATGCAACCGCGATCATGACTACATTGCCCCATGTAAGACTGAAAAACGCTGTCTGATGCACGAGGTTTCCTAATGTTGTCGTTATATATTCCATTTTTTAACCTCCAGTCGTGTTAGATAAACACCATAAAATGATGCTAGTTCAATGTAGCAAGAACAGCGCCTGAGTCAATTGCATCGCCTACTGCTACATCGATACTTGCAACTGTTCCATCTTCTGGTGCTACAACTGGGATCTCCATCTTCATAGCTTCGATGATGATAACTGCATCACCCTTCTTTACAGCCTGTCCAACACTAGCTTCGATCTTGAATACTTTTCCTGCTGCTCCAGCTTTTACTTCGATAGATCCTGCTCCACCTGCTGGCGCTGCCTTTGGAGCTGCTGCAGGAGCTGCCGGGGCTGCCTTAGGTGCTGCAGCTGGTCTCGCAACTGGTGCTGCACCTGCTCCGTTTTCTTCTACTGTTACATCATATACATTGCCATTCACTGTGATTGTATAATTTTTCATTGAATTCATCCTCCTAATTAATTATGCGTGCCACTTATTTGATGGACGACGCTTGATGCTTCTTACTACGAAGCCGTCTGTGCTTCCACCAGCTTCTGCTTCATAAGCTGCAATTGCTGCGGAAATAACTGCTACCAGTTCATCATCATTTGATACTTCTTCTGCTACAGGTGCTGCAACTGCTGCCGGAGCTGCTTCCTGTTTTGTTTCTGTCTTTCCTTTGTTCTTGAATTTTTCTTCAAGAGCCGGAATATACTTGAACAGAGAGATCAGAAGTGAGATAAAGATCAGGATTACGAATACAGTTCCCATACCAAGGATTGTATTAAGTCCTGCTTTTTCCATGATCTCGCCAATATCATAATGTGCATCGATCGTAGTACTTTCAAGATAAAGCTCATCATCAAATACGAACATAATCTCTGCATCACGGTCTTTGAACTTTGCACTGGTCGTTACTTTCAGTTCGTCAGAGGATGGCTCGAATTTGTAATCGTCGTGGCTTACATATTCTCCACACTCTTTTGTACCCTGCTGCCATGCATCCAAAGCTGCAAGGAAACTATCTTTTGTAAATGGAACACCTGCCTGATTCAACTGAGATTCAATCTGGAAATCAGTCATCTTATTCCACTGTTCGATAGTATCTGCATCTGCGCTGTTGCAATACTCGATCAGAAAATCTGTTGCCTGTGTGATTGTTGATTTATCATACTGAAGATTTTCTTTCTTACTTCCACAAGCGGTAAAGCAGAGCATTGCGACGAGCACACAAAGTAATACGCTTAATTTTTTCTTCACTTTGCCTCACCTCTCTAAACCGTGCCGTGCTTTTTCACCGGACGATCCTCTCTTTTTGTGAATAACATTTCAAATGCACCGATCACATATTTTCTTGTATCTGCCGCTTCGATGATTGTATCCACATATCCTCTCTTAGCTGCTGATAATGGGCTTGACTGCAGATTCTTGTACTCTGCTGCTTTTTCTCTGATAGTTGCTGCATCAGCATCTGCATACATGATCTTTGCTGCCTGGTTAGCATCCATCATTCCGATCTCAGCTGTAGGCCATGCATATACCATGTCTGCTCCTGTAGCTTTGCTGTTCATTGTTACATAAGCACTTCCGAATGCTTTACCGATTACAACATTTACCTTTGGTACTGTTGCATTAGCGAATGCATAAGTAAGTTTTGCAGCTGATTTTGCGATACGTTTTTCATCATATTCACTTGCTGTAAATCCGCTTACATTTGTAAGTGTCAGTACAGGGATGTTAAATGCGTCGCAGAACTCAACAAACTCTGCTGCTTTTTCTGCTCCGTCAGCTGAAAGAGAACCATCAAATTCTGCTTCCACTTCTGCTTCTTCGTTATATACTTTAGAACGGTTCGCAACTGCACCAACTGTCATTCCATTCAGTTTGATGAATCCTGTCACCATATCTTTTGCATATGCTTTTTTCACTTCAAAGAAAATGTTATCATCAGAGATCATTGTAAGAGCAAGTGCTGTATCTTCTTTCGCATTTTCAAGATCTGCACAAGCACGGTTCAGATCATCAGTGCATTCTTCATAAGAAACATCTTCTTCATTGTTGCATGGTAACATGCATACAAGAGAACGGATATCAGCAATAACCTCTTCTTCTGTTCCGATTCCGTCAACAAGACCTGTTATCTCACTCTGGAATTTCGCACAGGATGTATCGCATTTTGAAATATCATTTCCCGGGATTGCATTTGGAGTATTTGTGAACAGTTTTGCGTTCTTAGTCTCCATAAATGTAAAATCAGTAAGTGCAGGTACGATAGAAAGTCCGCCGCCGCATGTTCCAAAGATTGCTGTGATCTGTGGAATCACGCCAGAAGCCATAGACTGTTTCTGGTAAAGCTTTCCAAATGCCTCTAAAGCATCTGTAGCTTCCTGAAGTCTGAATCCGGCACAGTCTACCAGTCCGATTACTGGTGCTCCCATCTTCATTGCCATATCGTAGATGTTAGAAATCTTCTTTGCATGCATCTCACCGATTGCACCGTTTAATACAGTTGCGTCCTGGCTGTATACATACACCAGATTTCCATCGATCACTCCGTATCCGGTGATAACACCATCAGCTGGAGTTTCTTTTTCCTGCATGTTGAAATCAGTTGTTCTGGCAGTTACTGCTCCACCAATCTCAACAAAACTGCCGGCATCAAGTAAACTGTTGATTCTATTACTTGCTGCATTGTCTGCTGCCATGTTGCCCATAGTCTAGCCCTCCATTTTCATTATTTTAAATTGGGTTTTCGTTTTTTATTCAAAAAGTAAAACCAAATTTTTTCCAATTATATTATACTGTCTTTGTTACATTGTTGCAATAGTTTTATTGTTTTTTGTTAAATACTTGTCAACTTTTCTCTTCTATTATAAGTAGGAGTATTTTCCACTTTTCAAAAGTTAACTTTTATCCCCCAAAAAGTTGACTTTTAAATATTCATTTTCTCGGTATATTATACCACACCTTGTTTTGATTTTGTATCCATGATTTTTTTCTGCCGGACCATGCAAGCCATGGAAGCGGGATTTCCCGGCTTTTTTTACTGTTTCCTCGGCTTCATGGGACATGAGGACGGAATTTCCCGACTAAAAAAACAAAGCGGTCATCTTTCAAATCATCAATTAAAAAGATAACCACTTTGTTTCTCTGTCTTCATTCTTTATTATATTGTTTCAAAATATATCTAAAATTTTTTCACAGTCTTTCTCCGCATATTCGTACATCTTTCCAGCAGAAAGTTTTTCAGTTCTTCCACTTGTCCGCCTTCCAATGCATCTTTTGGAAAACCTATCATTGCTCTCGCCGACCCCTTTGTCTCCATATCAGATTTGATCACAACTCCAAGCGCTTCCTTCGTTTCCAGTATCTTTGTTACCTGTTCGTACGAAAAGGATTTGGTTTTCTTTTCTGTTACGCTTTCAAAATGATCATTTGTAAAGCGTATTTCAGAATTAACCGGACCACCATTTAATCTGCATCTTCTTTCAAACTGTTCTTCTGCCTGTCCCGTCGCACTTGCATTCAACGCTTTTCTCCAGATGGTTCTATTTAGTACCACCGCTACTATGAATGCTAATATCCATATTAAGACATATTTCAACAAAAATAGTACCATTCCTCCTGTAGTTCCATTTCCCGGATTTCCATAGCTGCATACGAAATACAAAACCAGAGGCCCCAGAACTGTCATCACGAATTTTATTGTTATATCACTGCTGTCTACCTGAAACAGTTCGCAGATCTGCCGCAGTGTATTTTGTGACTCTTTATATGCCACACGATAATAATTTGCCATATCATATTTTCCCCTTTACAAAACATTGAATTTATTATATCCTCATATAGTTGATTATTCAAGAAATATTCCGCTTTTGTTTATTAATTATCTATAAACAATTCTACTTATTTACTATCTCAATTATTCTTTTTATCTATTATTACCCATTTGTTTCCATTTTTACTTTCTCATTTGTAACATTTCAACACACAACATCAAAAGAAAGTATGAAAAACCTTAACTTTTTCTTAAACAATTAGTTGTACTTTAGTCTAGTTTGTGATAAGATTAACTGCGTTGAGAGTTTTAATCATAAGAGGGGATTTTCCTCGTATTGTTAAAACCAAAGAAAAATTTCATATTGGAGGGTGAATCTCATGGAGAACACTAAGAAAAAATTACCATTTGGTTTCTATGTGTGCTGTCTGACTTTCTCTTTTGAAAGACTTGCATACTACGCTGCTAAATGGGGGCTTACGATTTTCATCGCAGCCAGTGCAGCAAACGGTGGTCTTGGACTTGACAAATCCGTAGGTGCTGCAATGAGTTCTAACCTGGTAGCGTTCACTTATATCACACCTATTATCGGTGGATATATCGCTGACCGTTGGATTAGTCCTCGTATTCTCGTACCTGTAGGTGAGATCATGATGGGTCTCGGATATCTGTGTGCCTGGAAAGCTAACGGAGTCGGAATGCTTTGGGCAATGATCATTCTTGTTTCTATCGGAACTGGTTTCTTCAAAGGAAACGTTTCTGGTATCAACGGACGTCTCTTCCCATTAGCTGATCAGGACGAACTGGACACTGTATTCAACTTACAGTACATGTTCGTTAACATCGGTTCATTCTGCGGAACTACTTTCCTTTCACTGGTTGGTAAGAACGCTGGATACCGTGCAATGTTCCTTGTTTGTGGAATCTTCCTGTTCATCGACTGTGTATGGTGGATTATTGGAATGAAATCATTCGGCGAAGCCGGAAAGAAACCATTCCTTGTTGACAACCGTACAGAAAATGTTGACAAAGCCGATAAAGAGAAAGACAACGCTCCTCTTACCAAGCTTGAGAAAAACCGTGTTATCGCTATCTGCATCGTAACACTCTTCTCTGGTATCTTCTGGCTGATCTGGTACATGGCTTACATGCCTGTTTACTATGAATTCGGTCCAGTATCAGAAGCCGGACTTGGATGGGCTAACTGGAACATCGGTTCCTTCGAAATGCCTACAGCTTGGTTTGACTCAATGAACGGACTTCTTTGTATCATCCTTTGTCCTGTATTCGCAGGAATTTGGGCTAAGATGAGACAGCGTCCACAGGGTGACTGGGGAATGTTCACAAAAACAGCTATCGGAATTATTGTACTTGGTCTTTGTACAGCTTCCATGGTACTTGCAGCAGTTCTTTGCGGACAGAGCGGAGAGAAACCAGTTGGTATCTGGGTAATCATCCTGGCTGCTGTATGTATGACAGTCGGAGAAGTTATCTTCTCACCACTTGGAAACTCATTCATCAGCAAATATGCTCCAAAGAAACTTCTTGGAACTATGCTTGGTGTATGGCCACTGATCATCTTCTTCTCTGGTAAAGCTTATGGACCACTTTATAACTGGCTCGAAAACTTCGATTTCATCAAAGCTTATGGTGCCGTTACAATCATCATCATTGCCTGCGGTGTTATCATGCTTGCATTTACTAAGAAGTTCGACCAGATGGTTGAGGGTAAATAACTACGAATTAAATACCTTACATAAAAGAAGGCTTGCATTTTGCAGGTCTTCTTTTTTTGCTCACTATGTGGTTACTAAAGCATCCACAAGGAACTATTCAGCGACAAGTCCTGCAGACGAAGTCTTCTATGCAAAAAAAGAAAACCACATCATTTTTTGCAAATGCCATGGTTTCCCTTTACCTTTCACAGTAATCTTATCTTCTCTTTTTATTTCCCTTGCTGTAGCTTCTCTTAATCTGATTATTATTATTTTTCTTCTTTTTACTGCTTTTTTTCTTATTATTTTTTGCATTAATATCCCGTGATCCATAAGGCGTTATTTTCTTCTTGCTGCTGGAACCAATCTCCCGCTGATCTTCAAACGCAGGTTTTAAGAGTAATTCCGCGCCAATCACAAAACATGCCACCTGTACTCCAAGCTGTACCATCTCGCCCCAGTCCCCAAGACTGTCAAAGAACGGATCCAGTACTCTGGCTCCCATAAGAATGACAAGGCTGAGCCCTGCATAAGTAAACAGCGAATAAAACATCATCGGCTTTCCGTGTCCTTCATTCTGTTTCATGTAGTAATATCCAGCGATGAAGATTACTCCTCCCAGAATCATCAATATGTACTTTAACATTGTTATTCTTCCTCCCAATTATCATAATATTTTTAGCCGCTCTCTATAGTAGTTCTTTTCATTACTACTCATACTCATTGCTATTCTAAGCGCTTTTCTTACTTATTATACATGATATTCCGTATAATTCCCATCCTTTCTATGAGATTTGCAAAATTAATTCCAGATTTTCTGGCATCCTATATCAGCATTTCTATTTCCCATTTTGTTTTATCCCAAACAATCATGATAATATATTTATTTTCACTTCTCTTTTCTATACTCATTTTCTATCTTTTCAAATTATTTTATCTATATATTTGTACTTTAGTCTAATTAGTGTTAAAATATAGACATATTAAATTACCAAGGAGGTTTTTTACATGAAAGTATCAGAAAGAGTCGCAAAACTGCGTGCTCTGATGGCTGAAAAAGGAATCGACGCATACGTTGTTCCAACAGCAGACTTCCACCAGAGTGAATATGTAGGGGAACATTTTAAAGCAAGAAAATTCATCACAGGATTCAGTGGTTCTTATGGAACAGCCGTTATCGCAAAAGATGATGCCGGCCTTTGGACTGATGGACGTTACTTCTTCCAGGCAACGAACGAGCTGGAAGGAAGCGGGGTACGTCTGATGAAGATGTTCGTTGATGACACCCCATCCGTTACAGAATACCTTGCAGAAAATGTACCGGAAGGTGGCAAAGTTGCATTTGACGGACGTGTACTTGCAGTAGATGAAGGAAAGGAATTCGAGGAAGCTCTGTCTCCTAAGAACATCATGATTGATTATTCCGAAGATCTGATCGACCAGATCTGGGAAGACAGACCACCACTTTCCGACAAGCCTGCATTCTTCCTGGAAGAAAAATATTCCGGAGAAAGTTCTGCACATAAGCTGGAACGTGTACGTGAGGTTATGAAAAAGAACGGAGCCACGGTGCATGTGATCGCATCTTTGGATGATACCGGCTGGCTTCTTAATATCCGCGGAGACGATATCGATTTCTTCCCTCTTCTTCTTTCTTACTCGATCGTAAGAATGGACGGTGTAGATCTCTATGTGGATGACAGCAAGTTAAATGACCAGATTCACGAAGAACTGGCTAAAGTAAATGTAACGATTCATCCATACAACGATATCTATGAAGATATCAAGAAACTGGATGCATCCGAGACATGCCTCATCGACCCGATGAAGATGAACTATGCGCTCTATAAGAGTATCCCTTGTAAGGTTGTGGAAGCAGCAAACCCAACCATCCTTATGAAGGCTATGAAAAACCCTGTAGAGCTTGAGAACATCAAAGAAGCTCACATCAAAGACGGTATTGCCATTACAAAATTCATGTACTGGGTTAAAACACGTTACGACAAAGAAGATATCACTGAGTTAAGCTCTGCAGATAAGCTTACTTCTCTCCGTGCGGCTCAGGAAGGCTATATCAGAGACAGTTTCGAACCTCTGTGCGCATTTGCCGATCATGCAGCTATGATGCACTACTCTCCTTCCAAAGAGACAGACGTAGTATTAAAAGAGGGCGCCATGTTCCTGAATGACACAGGCGGCGGATACTACGAAGGATCTACCGATATTACACGTACATTTATCCTTGGATCCATCGACCAGGATATGAAGAAATATTTCACAGCCGTTGTACGTGCCATGATGAACCTGTCACGCGCAAACTTCCTGTATGGATGCCACGGTTACAACCTGGATGTGCTTGTAAGACAGCCAATCTGGGATCTGAACATCGACTTCCAGTGCGGATCCGGACACGGTGTCGGATATCTTGGAAATGTACACGAACCACCGACAGGCTTCCGCTGGTACATTGTTCCAAGTAAGAACGAGCATCATCAGTTAGAAGAAGGCATGGTCATCACAGATGAGCCGGGTATCTACGAAGACGGCAAATTCGGTATCCGTATCGAAAATGAATTCATCGTACGAAAGGGCGAGAAGAACAAATATGGTCAGTTCATGCACTTTGAGACCATTACATTTGCTCCAATCGACCTGGATGGAATCGATCCTGAGGAAATGACAAAATCTGAAAGAGAATGGCTGAATAACTATCATAAAGATGTATATGAGAAGATCGGACCTCATCTTACAGATGAAGAGAGGGAATGGCTGAAGGAATATACACGTGCGATTTAATTAAGAAATTATGACGATAGTAAAATAACAACAAGGACATGTGAAAAAATCTCTTACTTTTCGCATGTCCTTTTATTAACACTTCCGAATATATAATTTTACCAATATTCAAGCACTAACCACTGTCAGCTGTAATAGATTAATTTTACTATATATCATATTTTTCCCTTCTTTTGGCTGCTTCTTTATATACTTGATCATCCGTACGTGCTGAAACTACTACTATTTTCATAATTTCATCTATTCTCTCAATTTTATATACCACCCGGATCCCAATATTTCTAAATTTTATCTTCATCAAATTAGTCAGTTTCGTTCCACTTTTATTCCCCAACGGTTTCCCATAACCGCCTTCATCCACCGGCAAGGGATTCTGACTCACCTTTTTGATTCCTTTCAACACTTGAATCTGCATGGAATGATCGAGCTTTTTCATATCCTTTTCCGCTTCCTTTAAAAATTCCACGTCCCATATCATTCGATTTCTATATCCTCCATGTCATCTAAGTCAACTTCATCTATCCCAAGGTTCTCCATTACTGATTCCATTGATACTTTTGTCTGATTTTCTTCTAATCTTCTATTTGCTTCCAGTAATAAATAATAATCTTCCTCTATCTCTGTCAGACGCGAATATTCTTCCGGCGATAAAATTACTGCCGATGGTTGATTATTTTTCAATACAATCAGTTCCTTTTCCGAACGCAGCCTGTCAAATATTTTCGCCGCCTGCCCTTTATTAAACTGAGATATCGGAATTAAGCTATGCAAAAGATTTGCTGTAAATGCCATTGTATTCACCTGCCTTTTTCTTTTATTATATCCGTTATTCTTTCTTTTTACAACTTAATTACTTATAATTTATTATAAAATTTATTTTTAAATTTTCAATTATATTTATTATTTTCAATAATCTCACCAATCCATCCACCTCTCATTCCAACCGCCTCATCCAACAACCTCCGCGTCATTCCAGCGCAGCGCTGAATGACTCCCCCACAAACTTTCCCACTTCCGCAAGCCAATACACAGCAATTGCCCGGCTGCCCGGTGGGGGACATTGGATGGAGCGATTACAAGATGTTCGTTTTTCCGGGAGTGAAATATTAGATGAGGGATGTGCCACAAGCACATCCCTCAAGAATATCTGAGATGGAAAATTCTTTCAGAATTTCTCCATCGAATATATTCGATTCTAATATTTCGTTCCCGAAAAAACGCTACATCTTGTTCGCGAACATCCACGTCCCCCACCGGGCAGCCGGGCAATTGCGTCCCTATTTCTGATTACGGAACTGCATAGGAGTCATATCATAAGCCTTCTTAAACAGGCGGTTAAAATGCTCCACATTCTGATATCCCACAGACATCGCAATATTCTCAACTGTCATATTGCTGCTCTTAAGCAAAGCCTTCGCCTTCTTCATACGGATCTTCTTCACCAGATCCCCAAACGTCATTCCTGATTTTTCCTTAATGTATTTTGACAGATAAGGCTTTGACAGGAAGAACTTCTCAGCCAGATCATCTAATGTAATATCGATATAATTTGCCTGCACATAATTCATGATCTCGATCATTCTCGGATCTGTACACGCATCTGCACTTCCAAGCTCTTCGATCTTATTTACAGCAACGATCAGCGCTTCAATTGATGCACGGATGATGTCAGGATCAATTCCAACTCCCCAGAACATCTTGCCCTTGCAGATAATACCTACATAAGCTACGGCCTTAGAAGAAGATCCCTTTGTGAGCGAATGTTCCTCGTATACAGATAATTCATAGCTGATGTTAAAGTACTGTTTGATTGCATTACTTACAGCATCCAGACGTCCATTTCCATTCGAAGTAATCACTTTGCTTTCTCCGGCATGGTTGATTGTAACTTCTGCTGTAATTCCATCTACCTGTTTGAAATGGCATTCATCAATGTGGAAGATAGACTTTGTATTAATATAATGATCTGTGAAGATCTGATATACCCAGTCAGGTGTCAGCTCTTTGTGCGCTTTATCAGATACATCTTTTACCATGTAACCTACCTCTTCACGCATTGCCTTTGGAAGATTGATTCCGTGGCTGTGCATCAAGATATAGTTTACGCCGCCCTTACCCGACTGGCTGTTGATACGGATAACGTCTGAGTCATACTCTCTTCCGACATCCTTTGGATCGATCGGCAGATATGGAACTGTCCATTTATCACATTTCTTCTCATCTCTCCATGCCATACCTTTGGCGATCGCATCCTGATGAGATCCAGAGAATGCAGTAAATACAAGATCTCCGGAATATGGCTGACGGTCATATACCTGCATTCTTGTCAGGCGCTCATAAGTCTCACGGATCTTCTTCATATTAGAGAAGTCAAGTCCAGGATCTACGCCCTGTGAATACATATTCATACCAAGTGTAATGATATCCACATTACCGGTACGCTCACCATTTCCAAATAAGGTACCTTCAATACGGTCAGCACCAGCAAGGATACCAAGCTCTGCAGTTGCAACGCCACATCCTCTGTCATTGTGCGGATGAAGTGAAAGTACAACGTTCTCTCTGTATTTCAGATGCTTATGTACATACTCTAACTGGCACGCAAATGTATGAGGCATTGCATTTTCAACGGTTGTCGGGATATTGATGATCGCTTTATTGTCTGCTGTTGGCTGCCATACATCCAGAACTGCATTACATACTTCTACCGCATAGTCAACTTCTGTACCATGGAAACTTTCCGGACTGTACTCAAATGTAAAGTTCCCATCTGTTTCACTGGCCAGTTTCAGAAGTAATTTTGCACCGTCGATTGCGAGCTGTTTTACCTGCTCTTTATCTTTTCTAAATACCTGTTCTCTCTGTGCAACAGATGTTGAGTTATACAGGTGGATCACTGCGTGCGGAGCACCTTTTACAGCTTCAAATGTTCTTTTGATGATGTGTTCTCTTGCCTGAGTCAGAACCTGTACCGTTACATCGTCCGGAATCATATCCATTTCGATCAATGTTCTCATAAACTTGTACTCTGTCTCAGAAGCTGCCGGGAAACCAACTTCGATTTCTTTGAATCCGATGTCGACCAACATCTGGAAGAACTCCAGCTTTTCATCCAGGCTCATTGGCTCGATCAGTGCCTGGTTACCATCTCTTAAGTCAACGCTGCACCACTTTGGCGGCTGTTCTACTGCATCTTTTTTCGCCCAGTCGTATGTGACCTCCGGCGGCATAAAATAACTTTTCTCATATTTCTGATAATTCTTCATAATTCAATATCCTCTCTTTCTACCCCATATTTTAAATGTGATCACTTCGACAAATTTCTTTCTCTCCATGAATAATAATCATCAATTTCGTTGTTCATTTTTAATACTTTTATATCCTAACATATGTACACACAAAAGGGAAGTGATAAATTTAATCACTTCCCTTGATGTTTTTTAATATGTTCGATTTTTCAGATTATTATATTTAATTCTGTTCCAGAGAACGCTTTTTCGTAATCACAACTTTTTCATCGTAGCATGTAAATATTTCATCTACTTTCTCTTTCTGAAGCTTCGGTGTGATCAGGCTTACAACCGGTACAATAATCATTCCTGCAACCATTGCAATTGCTCCCGCATTGATTGGGGATGCGATAAAGTGGAAGAACAGATTCAGAACTGTAATTCCGACACCAGCTGCAAAACTTGCCCATACAGCTGCTCTTGTCACACCTTTCCAGTACAGACCATACATGAACGGTGCAAGGAATGCTCCCGCAAGTGCGCCCCATGAGATACCCATCAGCTGTGCAATGAAGGTCGGAGGATCCATTGCGATCACTACCGATAATACAATGAAGAATACTACCATCACCTGCATGGTGCGTACCTGTTTCTTCTCGCTCATGTCTTTCATCACGTTATCCTTTAAGAAATCCAGTGTCAGTGTCGAGCTGGATGTAAGAACCAGTGACGCAAGTGTGGACATGGATGCGGATAATACCAGTACCACTACGATACCGATCAGGATATCCGGAAGTGTTGATAACATATGAGGAATGATTCCGTCAAAAATCATGTTTCCAGCTTCATCATGTAATTCTGCTGCATCAAACAGTCTTCCGAATCCTCCAAGGAAGTAACATCCTCCGGAGATTACGATTGCAAACAATGTAGAAATAACGGTTCCTGTGTTGATGGATTTTTCATCTTTGATTGCGTAGAATTTACCAACCATCTGTGGAAGTCCCCATGTTCCAAGAGAAGTCAGGATGACAACTCCAAGAAGATTCAGTGGATCCGGTCCAAAGAAAGAAGTAAATGCTCCCGGCTGTCCCATTGTCACAGGCACATCACTTGGGATCTCTGCCATGGCCTTAATCGCCTGAATAAATCCGCCCTGACCATTTAACACTGCCAGGATGACTGCAACAATGCCACCCAGCATAATGATTCCCTGAATAAAATCATTGATCGCCGTAGCCATATATCCACCGAGGATAACATAGATTCCTGTAAATACTGCCATACCGATCACGCAATATTTATAAGGAATGTTAAATGCCATTCCAAACAATCTTGACAATCCATTGTATACAGAAGCTGTATACGGCACCAGGAATATGAATACGATCGCTGAAGCCGTAATCTTCAGCGCCTTACTTCCATATCTCTCACCGAAGAAATCCGGCATTGTCTTGGAATTCAGATGCTGCGTCATTACCTTGGTACGTCTTCCAAGTACCACCCATGCCAGCAGACTTCCGATGATCGCATTTCCGATTCCGATCCATGTCGACGCAAGACCGTATTTCCATCCGAACTGTCCTGCATATCCTACAAATACAACCGCAGAGAAGTATGACGTACCATACGCAAATGCCGTAAGCCACGGGCCTACCGATCTCCCCCCTAACACATAACCGTCTACACTTGTCGCATGCTTTCTTGCATAGATGCCAACCGATACCATAATTGCAAAAAATATCACCAGCATCAATAATTTCATCGCCATAACCTTTCTCCTCTACTTTCCTCATTTCTTTTTTACTTGTTACTTTGCTAATCCGCTTTAAAGCGTTGCGCTTTAAAGCGTTAAAGTTTGTAGTGTTAGAATAGCACAGATGTTACAGTATGTCAATCTTATTTTGCAGAAATATAAAAAAAGCCAAAAAACAGCTGCGATTCCTTTTTTTACGGAATACGCAGCTGCTCTATGGCTTCTATTTCATCTTCTCCACTCTGTCCTGAATGGTCTTATTAAAGTTCTCTACCTTTCTTTCATATGTAGAATTCATAAATTCAGACTTCAGCATGAAATCTGCTGTTGCAAGATTATTAGCTGTAGGGATATCGTAAAGAACGGCAATACGGGATAACGCTCTTACATCCGGGTCGTGTGGCTGCGCCTCTAACGGGTCCCAGAGGAAGATCATGAAGTCGATCTGACCTTCTACAATCTTAGCACCGACCTGCTGGTCTCCACCAAGTGGACCACTGTTGTATCCTTTTACCGGAAGTCCTGTCTTCTCGGCGATCAGACGTGCAGTTGTACCTGTACCGCAAAGGAAATGTCCTTTTAAAATCTCTTTATTCTTATCACACCACTCAATCAGTTCCTTTTTCTTACCGTCATGGGCAACCAGTGCGATATGTTTTGCTTTTCCTATCTCAAATGTTACATAATTTTCATTTAACATAGCATTCAGCTCCTTTCTGTTATTCTTCTTTTTACATGCAGAGGACCTGCCATTGGCAGCTCCTTTCGAACGCATGGTGCTCTTAAAAGAAACGACATCCATTTCATCACCTGGAATTCTTTCCGGCCCCGAATTGAAATCAGGATAAAAAGCAACGCCAGCACAATCGTGACCCCGATACTCCAGAAACTCACTGCCTGTATTTTAATCTTCATCCGTCCCCCTTCTTTCACCTGCGTTAACATGCATTATTTTTAGATTTCCTGCATTTCATATTTTAACGCAGTAAAGTCTTTCCTTATAATTTTAGCAGTTGTAACAAGGAATATCAACCTGTAAACGAAAAATTTACATATTTTGGTATAAAAAAGATGAACTGTTATATATTAAATCATCAAACAGTTCATCTTTCTTGTTCTTATCATATTTCTCAGTGCAATGTCGGAAGCAACCGGCTGGTATAGATTCCATTATTACAATCCTTCGCCCCTATGCCTTTGCGTCCCTGTCTTTCGGCAAGTTTGCCTTTGTTTTTTCATTACATCTTATTATGTTTCACAAAATAATTGTAATATGCCTCGATCATTTCCCGTCTTCCGCGGACACGGATTGGGATGATCGTATCGTCTTTTAATATAAAATCATCTTTCACATCTTTTATGTAGTCCATATTGACCAGATAGCTCTGATGGCAGTGGAGGAACCTTGGTTCGTCCATCTTCTCTTCCAGAGATTTTAACTTTTCGGCAGTCACGATCTCTGTCCCGTCTGCAATATGTATCGTCACATAATGACGGTCGCTTTCCATATATAAGATGTCGTCTATATACGGATAACGGTACTGCCTCCGTTCTTTGATTACGACTCTGCGCTTTAAGTCTACTTTTAAAATGTGATTCAGGAGATTTTTCAATTTGTCTTCTTCGAATGGTTTTAAAAGATATCCTGCTGCCTGCACGTCATAGCTTTCCACCGCAAAATCCGGTGATGCGGTCAGGAACACGATCGGTGCGTTGCAGTTCAGATCACGAAGTTTCTTCGCGGTCTCCATTCCATTCAATTTCTTCATGTAGATGTCCAGAAGGATCAGTTCGGCTTCCACGTACTCTTCTTCAATATCCGCAACCAGTGATTCCCCGGAATCATAGGTCAGGATCATCACTTCTTCATTAATTTCTTCGAAATATGAGGTTAAAATTTCTTTCAGCATCTCGCGCTGAATTTCTACATCTTCACAGATGACTATTCTTCTCATCCGCTTTCCCACCTTTATCTTCTTGCACTTTCTCCCAAAACGCAATATATTATAACAACTCATGTCGACAATTTCAAGAATATTTCTTCATATGTCGAATGGTTTTCCGGAATTTCGCAAATGCTCCTCTTATCATTGAAATTCCTCTCATAACATACTATACTACATTTATGAAAAAATATACACATTCGAGGTGAAATTATGCATAAAGAATTTTTAATGGGTAATGCTGCCATCGCTCTTGGAGCTGTCGCTTCAGGGGTAAATGTGGTCGCCGGTTACCCAGGTACACCTTCTACAGAAGTGCTTGAAACTATCGCAAAGCACCGTCCTGACGATGTCTATGTGGAATGGTCTGTCAATGAAAAAGCAGCCATGGAACTCGCCGCAGGTGCCGCTTATGCCGGTGCCAGATCCCTTGTTACGATGAAGCAGGTCGGGTTAAATGTTGCATCCGACCCGTTGATGAGTCTGGAATATGTCGGTATCAAAGGCGGTATGGTCGTTCTCGTCGCAGATGATCCGGGACCGATCTCTTCACAGACGGAACAGGATACAAGACATTTTGCCGCATTTTCAAAGCTTCCTTGCTTTGATCCTTCTTCCGCGCAGGAAGCCTATGAGATGATCCAGGAGGCCTTCGAATATTCGGAAAAATATGGCACACCGGTATTCTTACGCCCTACTACCCGTGTCTGTCATGGCTATGCTTCCATCGATATCAAGGATGAGAGCGAATATACCGTACATACACCGGAAGGGTTCATCAAAGATTCGAAACGCTGGGTAATCTTCCCTAAACTTTCATTTATGAATCATCAAAAAATTGTAGCAAGAAATGTGGAATTATCCGACGTATTTTCTTCTTATGATAAAAACAAAATCATCCCGGCCTGCGATACCTGGAAGGATTCCAAGAAGGGAATTGCTTCTGCCGGCATCAGTTATACTTATGCAATGGAGACACTTCAGGAAACCGATATGGTAAGACATCTGAAAGTATCTACTCCATATCCATTTCCTGAGAAGCTGGCTGTCGAATTCCTGACGGGTCTTGATGAGGTTCTCTGTCTTGAAGAGCTTGATCCGGTAATCGAGCAGGAATTAACTTATATCTGCGGGAAATACCATCTGCCAACAAAGATCACCGGCAAGTTAGACGGAACCACTGCCTGTGCAGGTGAAAATACACGTGACAGCGTATCTTCCTATATACATACATTTCTTGGTCTTGAAAAAGCTGGTTCCTCTTCACTTCCGACACCGCCGGAGCTTCCGGTCCGTCCACCG
Source organism: Dorea sp. (assembly GCF_977044405.1). NCBI lineage: Bacteria > Bacillati > Bacillota > Clostridia > Lachnospirales > Lachnospiraceae > Dorea > Dorea sp. The sequence goes on along the minus strand of NZ_CDRRQK010000003.1, from coordinate 19,543 downwards.
GTTCTTTGCGCCGGATGTCCACACCGCGCTTCTTTCTATGCGGTAAAGAAAGCAATGAAGGGTCAGAAGACGATTTTCTGCGGTGATATCGGATGTTACACTCTGGGAAATGCAATGCCGCTTGATATGGTTGATACCTGTCTGTGTATGGGTGCCGGACTGAATATTGCACAGGGTGTGGAAAAGATAGAGCCTGATACCACCTGCTTTGCATTCGTCGGGGATTCCACTTTCTTCGCTTCTGCGATCACGGGTGTGGTCAACGCTGTATACAATCAGGCGAATATGGTTCTGGTCGTGCTCGATAACTCTACGACTGCTATGACCGGTCATCAGCAGCATCCGGGAACCGGACGCACGGTCATGGGTGAAATCGTCCAGAAAATTAATATCGAACAGGTGCTGCGCGGCATCGGTGTGACAGAGGTAGAAACGGTCAATCCACTGGAACTTGAGGCTTCTGTTCTATGTGTACAAAAGATGGCCAAAAAACCTGGCGTGAAGGCAATCATTTTCAAATCACCTTGTATCGCCGTGACCAGGCCGGATGCCCCGCTTCATGTGAATCCGGATAACTGTATCGGATGTAAAAAATGTATCCTCGAGCTCGGATGTCCTTCTATCGTTCTTGATCAGGGTAAGGTCTGTATTGATAGTTCTATGTGTACCGGATGCGGACTTTGCAGCCAGGTATGTCCGGTGCATGCGATAACAGGAGGTGCTTCTCATGAGTAATACGATTCATACAACGGATAATAACCATAACATCGTTCTCTGCGGTGTCGGAGGACAGGGAACGGTCCTTGCCTCCAAGCTTCTCGCAGCAGCCGCTATGAGTAAAGACATCCCGGTTATGAGTGCCGAGACCATCGGTATGGCACAGCGCGGCGGAAGTGTATTCAGCCACCTGCGCATGGGCGATAACCTGTACTCTCCGATGCTCGAAAACGGAACTGCCGATCTGATCATTGGATTCGAACCCGGGGAGACAGTCCGGATGCTTCCTTATCTTAAGAAGGACGGCTATGTAGTTGTCAGTACGCGTGCTGTCAAGCCTGTCACAGCCACTTTATCCGGTTCTGATTATGACACGCCGCAGATGCTGGATTATCTGAAGGAAAATGTCGAACATCTTACATTGGTTGATGCAGAAAAGGCCTGTACCGATATTGGTTCTGCCAAAGTACTTAACATGGTGCTTTTAGGGGCTGCTATACGTACGGGAGTTTTGGGTTTTACGATTGAAGAGATTGAGGATATTATGAAACAGACATTGCCGGAGAAATTTCACGAGATGAATCTGAAGGCATTAAATTATAGCACCCAATAATATTTACTCACAGAAAGGATGGACCATATGCAGATTACAGAAACACAACTTGCACAAGTAAACCAACAGATCCAGGCTCTTATAAAAGCCGAAAGCTTTTATGGGAAGAAATTAGAAGAAGCCGGAGTCAGCAGCATCCAGTCTGCGGAAGATTTTGAAAAGCTTCCATTTTCTGAGAAGGATGATCTAAGAAATGCTTATCCTCTCGGACTTATGACCGCTCCGGAAGAAAAAATCGTAAGAATCCACTCTTCTTCCGGTACGACCGGACTGCCGGTCATCATCCCTTACACAGCTAAGGATGTAGATGACTGGGCAATTATGTTCGAACGCTGTTATAAAATGGCCGGCATGACAAACATGGACCGCATCCAGATTACTCCGGGATATGGCCTCTGGACCGCCGGTATCGGATTCCAGGCAGGTGCTGAAAAGCTTGGTGCCATGGTTGTTCCTATGGGACCTGGTAATACCGATAAGCAGTTACAGATGATGATGGATATGAAGACTACCGTTCTTGGTTCTACTTCTTCTTATGCTCTGCTTCTTGCAGAAGAGATTGAAAAACGTGGTATCAAAGACAAGCTCCATCTTAAGAAAGGTATCATCGGTTCCGAGCGCTGGGGCGAAAAGATGCGTAAACGTATCACCGAGGAACTTGGTATCGAGATCTATGATATCTATGGCCTGACTGAGATCTACGGACCAGGTATCGGTATCAGCTGTTCGCATGACTGCGGTATGCATTACTGGGATGATTACATTTACATTGAGATTATTGATCCTGTCACAGGTAAGGTCCTTCCGGATGGCGAGCTTGGTGAGATTGTCATCACAACACTTGTAAAAGAAGGGGCTCCTCTGATCCGTTACCGTACACACGATCTGTCACGCATCATCCCTGGAGAGTGTCCTTGTGGAAGTAAGTTCCCTCGTCTGGATCCGATCATGGGACGTACGGATGATATGATGAAGATCAAGGGTGTCAATGTATTCCCTGCCCAGATTGAAGAGATCTTAAAGGAATTCCCTGAGGTTTCCAGCGAATACCAGATCCGTATCTCTCATCTGGAAGGCAAAGATACGATGCGTATCTACGTTGAGACCAACGGAACTGTTGATTTCTTAGATCTCGCAAAACGTATCGCTGCTACCGTTAAGAGCCGTATCGGATTCACTCCGCTTGTGAAGGTGGTTGAGATTGGCCTGCTGCCTCGAAGTGAGAAGAAGACGAAACGTGTGATTGATGAGCGTTATGAATAAAATGTTGCTGACAGCTCTACTGGATACATAGATATAAAAACCGCAGCTGATGTGTGCTTATAAGATGCACATAACGGTTGCGGTTTCTATATTTTTGCCTATTTTACCTTTTTCTATTTGGTTTGTCACCCACTAATTGGTTCTTCATTTTTTCAAGCTCTTTAATACTCTTGCGCTGATCACACATCCAGCCATGCACCCCAGACTATTGTGTATGATATCATCAAGCTCAAACAGTCCTCTATGCAAAAGCAGCTGTAATGATTCAATCCCGAAAGATAACACGATACCGCATAGTAGTCCCTGCCACCATCTTACTTTTCTTCCACACATAAATGGCAGAAGCAATCCAGCCGGGAATAACAGGATGCCGTTTAAGAGACTTTCTTTTAACATCTCACGGCTTCCTGCCATCACTGCCTTCCATGACCAGAATATCTCCAGATTGTAGCGGGCATAGGGTTCCGGATTTCTTGTGAATACGGTTGATGCGTAGACAACGGCTATGAAAGTCAGAAATAAAAGTCCCGCAATGGCCTGTGATTTCCGGATCTTTTGTTCTTTTACTTTTCGTATGGATATTGCTGCTGCGATGGCAAATATGAGTAGAAATGCCAGGATTTCCCGCTGTGTCCATGCTTTGTTGTATTCTATAAAAAGCTGATATATATCCATTCTTTTTTTCACTTCCTTTGTATCTATCTAATGCCGATTGTCATAGCTTTTAGTCTGCCATAAGTCAAGCTCCCGCAAAGCGAATCACCTAAATTGCAGGAATGATTTTTCAGACGCGCTCCAGAAGCTTCGTCGACTTCCGTATACAATACAGACAAGTCGGTGCAATATAACAGCAGGCTGTGATCCAGGCTGTCTGATCTGCAAAGCAGATGGCCGTGTATCCATAAGTTCCGACAAATCCAACACTTACAACGATTCTCGCTATCATCTCCGTCACACCAGAGAACACTGCTCTTCCAGAATATCCAAGGCCCTGTGTCACCATACGGCATACGTTGAGGATTCCAAGACTCCAGTAAAAGAATCCAAGGCAGCGTAGATATTTGCCCGATGCATTCAGGACGTCTACAGCCGACTTGCTTACGAATATCATCGAAAGGGTCCGTCCCGCAAAGATCAGAACCAGTCCGCTTACGATACCGTATCCGACTCCTACCATAAGGCTCTGGCGGAGGCCCTGCTTAATTCTGTCCGGTTGTCCGGCACCAAGGTTCTGACTGCAGAATACGGAAGCCGCTGTTGCAATCGCATCAAATGGACACATTGCAAACTGTTTGATACGCATCGCTGCCGTGAATCCGGATACGCAGACGCTTCCAAGTCCGTTATTTGCTGACTGCATAACCATACTTCCGATCGCAGTAATCGAAAACTGCAGTCCGGTTGGAAGCCCCATTGCGAGAAGTTCTTTCACCGCACGACCCTTTACCTCCATATCTGTTTTCTTAATACGAAGTACTTTCACCTTACGGAACATGTAGACAAGACATAAGATTCCGCTGGTTGCCTGCGCTGTGATCGTTGCAATTGCAGCTCCGGCGCAGCCCCATTTTAATATTACAATGCAGAACAGATCCAGGAAAATGTTCAATACCGCTGAAAATGCAAGGAACATGAACGGTGTCCGGCTGTCTCCTACGGATCTTAATATGCTCGATAAGTAGTTATATAATAAGGTAAATGGAATTCCAAGAAAGATAATCAACAGATACGAATACGCTCCGTCGAAGATATCTTCCGGTACAGATAATATATGTAAAATCTGCGGACATAATATAGCACAGGTACTCGTTACGACCGCTGCGATCACTACGGTGATCACGGCTCCGTTAAAGACGTAATTACGCATCGTGTCTAATTTCTCCGCCCCGAAATATTTTGCAACCGGTACGCCAAATCCGGTACAGCATCCCATGCAGAATCCAAGTACCAGAAACTGCACGCTGCTGCTTGCTCCTACACTTGCCAGCGCCTTGGCTCCTAAGATCTGCCCTACGATTGCTGCGTCAATAATATTATAAGTCTGCTGTAATAAGTTTCCAATTAAAAGAGGCAACGCAAACTGCAGCATCAGCTTTAGCGGGTTGCCTTTTGTCATAGATGTTGACATGTAATCTTGCTCCTCCCTTGTGACGGATCCGGATTTTTCTTGAATATAATATACATAGAATCTATCCGTTCCTTACGAACACATATTGATTCACATAAATTTTCTATACCAAATTTTCGAATTATGTATGCCGGATTTCGTACAATATCTTATTATATATCATTTTGTTTTAACTGCAATACCTCTGTTTGCAAATTTCTCTCTATATTAGTAGTGACTTTACCACACAAACGTGATAAAATAAACCAATCCCGTGTATGAATATTTTTCATACACCATTACCAAAAACTTATAAGAAAGAGAGGAATGGCTGATCTGTTTATAGAGACAGGTCAGGAAATAACATGAACAATGAAACAAACAAAAGAAGTACCTTCTCCGGTAAGATTGGATTCGTCTTGTCGGCAGCAGGTGCATCGGTAGGACTGGGAAATATCTGGAGGTTCCCGTATCTGGCGGCAAAATATGGCGGGGGTATCTTCCTGCTGGTTTACATTTTGCTAGCACTGACATTTGGTTACACGATGATCGTTGCAGAATCGGCTCTTGGACGTATGACACGCAAAAGTCCGGTAGGCGCTTTCAAATTTTTCGGGAAAGCCGGATGGCTATCCTTTGGCGGATGGATCAACGCGATCATTCCAATCCTGATCGTACCGTATTACTCCGTAATCGGTGGATGGGTCATCAAGTATCTGGTCGAGTACATTCAGGGAAATGCAAAGGCACTTGCAACAGATGGATATTTTTCAGATTTTATTTCAAACGGGGTATCCACAGAAGTCTGCTTTGTAGTCTTCTGCCTGTTCACGCTGATCATCATCTATGCTGGTGTGCGTAACGGAATCGAGCGAGTATCAAAATTTATTATGCCGGTGCTGATCGTGCTTTCTATCATCATCGCCATCTACTCGGTAACAAGACCCGGTGCAATTTCCGGTGTGAAATATTTCCTCGTACCGAACATTAAGAACTTTTCATGGATGACAGTTGTTGCCGCAATGGGACAGATGTTCTACTCTCTGTCAATCGCCATGGGTATTCTGGTAACATTTGGTTCTTATATGAAGAAAGATACTTCAATTGAAGATTCTACAAGAAATGTAGAGGTATTCGACACTGCGATTGCGATTATGGCGGGTCTTATGATCATCCCTGCGGTATTTGCTTTCTCCGGCGGCGATCCGGATACTCTGCAGGCAGGACCATCACTGATGTTTATTACAATTCCAAAGGTATTTGCCAACATGGGATTTGGAACGGCTGTTGGAATTCTTTTCTTCCTGCTTGTATTATTTGCAGCAGTAACAAGCTCTATTGCACTGACAGAAAGTGCTGTCTCTACTTTTGAAGATGAGCTTGGCTGGGGACGTAAAAAAGCAACTGTGATATGTGGTGTTATCATGCTTGCACTTGGTACACTCTCCTGTCTTGGATACGGACCACTTGCATTTGTAAAAATCATCGGTATGCAGTTCCTGGATTTCTTTGATTTCCTGACGAACTCTGTGATGATGCCGATCGCGGCTCTTATGACCTGCTTATTCATAACAAAAATTGTTGGCCTTGACCGCATAGAAGAAGAGATTCGTCTTGGAGAAGGATCCTTCCGCAGAAAGAAGATCTTTGTCGTTATGATCAAGTATCTGTGCCCGGTTTTTGTTATTATTATCCTGGCAAGTTCTGTGGCGAATGCGTTTGGATTGATTTCTATGTAAGATAATTTCTATAGTAAGACGATTTAAAAAACAAAAAAAAGACTGATAAGATATTTCTTCTGCCTGCTTTCTCTTTGAAGTATGGCAGACAGGGATTTTATCTTATCAGTCTTTTCTCTTATAACATTTTATTCTGTTTTCATTATTTAGCGTATCAATTAAGTGTATATGCTTATAGTCACAAATGCCTTGTGTGCTTTTGACACTTCTATCATACTTATACGTATTTTTTCAAAATAGCATTCATCTCATCAAACTGCTCTTCCATCTCTTTTACCAGACGGAACTGTGTTCTTGCGCGGACCAGGTTGTGCTCCGGGTAAGCTGTCTTAAAGTACACATCTCCCTGAAGGAAATCTGCGAGGAAACGCATGCCGCATTCCAGTGTCATCAGCCTTGCTCCCCAAGGAAGGCTCTCAATCTCTGCCGGAGTCAGCACATCTTTTGCCATCTCCAAGTATCCTTTTACGTAAATATCATAAAGATCTATATCAAAATGTACCTTGTCCAGATCTTTCTCATCCTCTTCTGCAGTCGACGCACCAAAACGGATCGAATCGCCAAAGTCATTCGCTGCAAGTCCCGGCATGATCGTATCCAGATCGATGATACATAATCCTTCGTCTGTATCCTTATCAAAGAGAATGTTATTCAGCTTCGTATCATTATGTGTAACACGAAGCGGCAGTTTTCCCTCTTCTAACTGCTTTATCAATACATCGCAGTCATCCTTACGGGATAATACGAAATCAATCTCCTCACGGCACTGGCGCGCTCTGTTCTTTACATCTTTTCGCTGTGCGTCTTCAAAATCACGAAAGCGCTTAGCAGTATCATGGAACTTCGGAATCGTCTCATAAAGGCTCTCCGCCGGATAATCACCCAACTGCTTTAAGAAATGTCCGAAACTAAGCGCAGACTGATAGAACTGCTCCGGTCTTTCCACCATCTGATAGCATACGGAATTCGGCACATAGTGCAGGCAGCGCCATGGCTGTCCGTCCGCATCTTCAAAATATGTTTCTCCGGATTTTGTCTTAATATAAGATAATGTCTCACGGTCCAGATCGCCGCCTTCCTCACGAATCACATTTCTTAAATATTCGGTAACGCCAAAGATATTGTCCATAACCTGGTCCGGATTCTTGAATACGTTGATGTTAATGCGCTGAAGCACATACAGCGGCACATCCGTACCGTCTGCTCCCGGCATATAGACCGCATATGTCTCATTGATGTGTCCTTCTCCAAACGGCTTCACATAGCTGCACTGCGTTCCAAAACCAAATGCATAGATCGCATCTTCCAGGCTTCTGCTGTCCACACCTTCAATCTTTCTTCTGGTAGAAAAGATCACTTCACCGGCCTCGACCTTACGTCCGGATTCGATCACACAATCCGATTTTACAACGCTTCCAAGTCCGATATGTGCACCTGCACCGACACTTGATCCGTGATCTACGATTGCACCACTATTTACCAGTACGGCGCGTTCAATCTTCGTATGTGTATTCACGACCGCTCTTTGCATCACAAAGCATCCCGGCTCCAGAACTGCACTTGGACTTACAATTGCTGACGGGTGCACAATTGCCGGAACTTCATAGCCTTCTTCCAGTAATTTGTCCGTCCAGTACAGACGTGTCTTATTATTCCCAAATGCTGCTACTGCGACCGGATATTCCTCATGCCGGATCACATAGTCGCAACACATACCGATGACATCATCACTTTTCACTGCGTCATCTAAAAATACTACTTTTTCATACCCCAAAGCCTGCGCGGTTTCCTTTACCATACGACCGAAACCACCGGCGCCTAGAATTAGTAAACTTTTCATTACTTTTTTCTCCCAACTGTATTTGTCTTTTGTATTTTTTCAATACTGAGCTTTTTATATCATAACATATATTTTTATACATTGTATATAAATATTGGTTTTTAAATAAATAATCTTTTCATCTCATTATCTGTTTAGCCATGTGTTTTCCGGACGTGTATGAAATAGAAATGCTTAATACAAAATATACACCAGCGTCTTAAGAGATCCAAGAGGCTGGGTGTTCTCCGAAGGCCTTGGAGGGGTTGATCCGGTACTTAAGATTCATTACCTGGACGATGCTTATCTGAAAGGTGATCCTGACTTTGTCGGAAGATCGACTGTGCCGGCAATTGCAGATATGACAACCGGAGCCATCGTGCAAAATGAAGCGTGGGATATTCCGAGATATTTCGTCATGGACTGGAAGAAATATCATAAAGAAAATGCCCCGGATCTTTACCCGGAACATCTCCGCCCGGAGATCGATGAACTCAGTGCATTTATCAACAAACGTATCAATGCATATGCCTGCGGATTCGCAAGATCACAGGAGGCTTTTGATGAGGGGTATGCAGGTTATTTTGAAGCGCTGGAGGAACTGGAAGAACGGCTTGGTACGAAGAGATTCATCAATGGTGATTATATTACGTTGTCAGATATTCATCTGTATGTGGCGCTGATAAGCTGCTCTATCAGACATTATTGCGCCATGATTATATCTATTATTATCTCTATAAATTGAATTTTGCGAAGAGCTTTGATTTTGAGAATATTGCAAGATATGTGACGGAATTGAAAGAGATTCCGGAAATCGCTGATTCGATACAAATTGAGGAGGAAAAGAAGAAGGCTTATCTGGGGCTTGAGGAGGCGTGGAATCCTTACCGGCTTGTTTTTGACGGGCCTGAGGATGAAATCTGGAGTAAGTAATGTCAGTGATGAGGGCACAGACATTTTTCTTGGACTATCCAAATGACCGCTCAGACGAGTGTGTAAATAATTGGACCTGTTGACAAACTACTTATATTCGCGATTTCTCACTTGTGAATTTAATCAAATATTCAAAAAATGACTGGTTAAGGCTTTGATTACATAGCCTTAACCAGTCGTTTTAGATTTAATGCCATAGCTGAAAAGAGGCATTCTTCTTCCGCATGAATAATCCCTCTTTTATGGATTCTTTTTAAATTGTGTTCCCTTTTTAAGACTGAAAAAGTGCCTTCAGCCCATATTTTTCTTAAACGCATTACTTTGACATATTCAGGTGTATGATATTTTAGTTTATTACGATGAAATGCAGGATAATTCCCACTGGCGTTGATCCGAATAGCTCCTTGATCTATTTCGCAAATAGAAAGTCGTGGACAATCTTTACACAGTTTACGGGCACGAGAATACAGTCTATAATAATTCAAGGTGCTTCTTTTGAAGACAAGCCTTTGAAAATTTAACTCTTTCTGATTTTCGCATACAAAGCAGTCTTTATCTTGATTATATGTAAATCCCTTTTTTAAAGCATTATTCTGGTATTCGCGAATTGCTGTATAGCCTTCGATTCCAAGTAATTCCAGTCCTCTATGAACAGCCCCAACATCATAACCGCCATCCAATGCCAGCACCTTTATATCAATAGGTAAGGCCTCTTGTTGCTGTTTTACATGATTGAGAATAATATCACTTTCACGATGATTTGCTGGATAACAATTAACGCCTGTGATTATACCATGTCCCGTATCTACCGTCATCTCTGTTAAATAACCAAGCCCCCTTTTCCTTTTTTGGTTTATATATCCACAATCAGGGTCTGTTGTACTTTTCAGAGTACGCTTTGTAACTTCTTTCGTTATAGGTTCTTTATAGCCCGGAATTTCAGACATTTCTTTTTCCAGTTCATCAAGGTAGTGGATGGAAGACTGTTGTACTGTCTCTATTACTTCTATAGAACTGTTAACAGAAACATTTCCTGGTAAAAATGATCCATCAGCAACTACCGTATTACCACTTACAATTCCCATATTTATACATTGCATTATGATTTCATTAAAAATATCTCTGAAAAGAGTATTATCTCTAAAACGTCTCCGACGATTTTGGCTAAAAGTACTATGGTCAGGAATCTTCTGCATCAGATCAAGTTCACAAAACCATCGATATGCTAAATTTAAAGAAACTTCCTCTTCCAATCTGCGTTCTGATTTGATTCCATAAAGATATCCAATTAATAGCATCTTTATCATAACAACTGGATCAATAGATTTTCTTCCTGTATGTGAATAAAAAGAGGACGCTTTTTCATAGATGAAATCAAAATTTACACTGTTTTTAATCTGTCTCAACAAATGATTTTCCGGAATCATTGAGTCTAGATCCAGAATAAGAAGTTGCATTTGATTATCAATTCTTCCCATCATAAAAAGTACCTCCTATGGCAAAATTATTACATATATTTTACCATAAAGAAGGTACTTTTTCTTTACTTTGTCAACAGCTCCAATATTTTACACTCTCGCTCAGACAGAGAATACTCCCGACTCGAAAATACGAACATAAACTTGGACTACCTAACTGACTAATCCAAGTTTATGTCTGTATCCCTCTCATTTGTCATTTTTTCCGAAGATAGAAGGTAATAAAATGCTTCAGATTTACCTATCATAAAGGAACACTCTTAACGGATGGATTCATTTTCCCCGCTATGAACCGTAGTCGCTCTTATTACAAGGCATCTTTCGGGCAATGCTTCACACATTCCATACATAGAATACACTCTGTTCCGTTCGCTCTTTTTCTTGAATTATCCGTAACATCCACTTCCATCGGGCATACTTTTTTACATTTGCCGCAGGAAATACATTTGCTTTTATCACATTTTATACGGACCAGTGAGAAATAGCTCATAGGTTTTAAAAAGACGGTGACCGGGCAGATATATTTACAGAATGCCCTGTTATCTTTACATATAAAAGCCAGGATTATTCCAGTTATGTAATATAAAACATTACCTATAATAAACGCCCAGAACATAATCCTCTCAATATTTCCCACATGTACAAAGAATAACGCCAATACAAACAGCAAAGATACACCAAATACAATATATCTGATCCAGCCGATCTTTTTTCTCGGCTTCTCCGATGTCTTATACGGAAGAAAATCCAGAATCATCGCTGTCCAGCAGGCATAGCCGCACCAGCCTCTTCCGAAAACCAGTGGGCCAAAAATCTTGGCAACAGCATAGTGAATCGTGGCCGCTTCAAATACGCCTGTGAACAGATAATACCAAAATCCTTCGATCTGCATATTCTCACCGCAGATCAGGCCTAAGTATACCATCATATAGGTTCCAACCAGAAGCTGTGCAATCCTGCGGGCGTAACGGTATCGCTTTATATATAAGAACATCGCAAGTGATAAGGATACTCCGATATATGTGAAATTGAACAGGTAGAAAATATTGTCTTTTGTTAACCATAGGGTGATGGCTATGGTTTCGAAAATTGCCAATAGGATGAGTGGGATGGATTGTTTTTTCATTCTTGTATGTCTCCTCTTCTGCTTTTGCCAGAGATTGTATTCAAATTTTTCTTTTATCTTTTCTTTATCATAAGAAAAAGAGAAAGAACAACCTCACTTACAATGCGTCCTTTCTCTCTCTCATAAGTACTGCATACTCAAACCATATTACAGGGTTATACCCTCATAAATGGTCGCATATCTATCAACAGTCACTTATATTGCTATACCAATATTATATTAAAAAATTTCTCGCGAATATGCAAGCTTTTTCGTATAAAATTTTCATCAGTCACCAGATCCATATACCTATTCTGTCAAGTGTTTCGGGACTTCAATTGCTGCACATTTGGCTATTTTATCTTTTTCTTCTTTGCGGATCCGCTCTGCAAATTCCGTTATCTTATTACAGATCCACATATAGGCAGTGGTTCCTTCCGTATAATCCGCCTCTGCATACATATTGATCCGGCCGTCTGCTCTCATTTGCTCGACTTGTTTCATTGCGGCCATATCCCCTTTTGGGTAAATAGCAAATGTTGCACCATTATTTTTATTCACAACGGAAAAAGCCGGTATGTCACTTGGTCCGTCCGCTATGTATATCATATTAATGAAATGAACCCGTCTGAATTCTTCCGGAATCTTTGTATTTACACTTACTCCGCTTCTGCTTTCTTCACTGTGGACGCCTTTATTAATTTCAAATAATGCACATGTTTTGCTTGTATTATCTATTGTATAACCGATTATGGATCTCCCTCGTCATCCTTTCCCTCAATGAGTTCACAGCCCCATGCATGTTCGACATATTGCATGACAGAAGAACCTTTTATAACCTGCGTCATTCCGGTGCTGACAATGTAATGCTCTACTCTTATATCGTATTCTTTGTATATTGGATTATTTTCAATTAGTTCTTTTGTCTTTTTGAATATCTCTGGAACACCTTTATAAAATTTAAGATCTTTGCCAAATTCTTTTAACTTTTCGTTTGTCAGACCTTTGAATTTACCATTTTTGCATAGCGTATGAATTAGTTTAAATAGATAGTTTCCGGATTGACTAATACGCCTTGTTCTTCTTTGTATTTTTTCGGTAATGAATTTGTTTCTTTCCAGAATGCTCCTGAATCTACCTAGTAGTGTTCAAAAATGGGGTCTTGCATGTAGCCGTCTACTAGGGTTTTGTCAAAATCCCATACGATTGCGATTATGTTTGCCATGGTGTGGTTCTCCTTTCGTTTTTAATGTCTACTTTTGTAATATCTGGTCAGAAAGAAATTTTCAAATTCCTTCTTTACTTAATATGCTTTTTAACACAACTTATTTTGTAATAATTTTTACTCTTCTATTTCGTCTTCTGACAGGCAATCCATTTGATTCTAACATTAATCTCCTTACAAGAAGCTCTTTTAATATATCTCCCCCAGTTCAGATAAAATCTCTAAAATTGTTGTTATTTCCATTTTATCATTATAATTTATTACTGTAACATACAATTCTCTTCCATCACGGCCATGCCTTACTTCACCGCACATACTTTTCAATTTATTTATTACATATTCTATTTTTTGTGGTGTTATATCTTTCTTTAAATGCACTCGAAACTGATTATATTCTTCCTTGCCATTCCACTTTAAATTTAGTATTTTATCCCTATCAGCCTTACTCATCATATCTTGCAGCTCCCTGATACGCACATTATCTATTTTAGGTACAAATTCTGATGTTCCCATGCCACCGGTTATATTACGAATCTCCTTCACTTCACTCATAATACTATTTAACATAACTTCCATACGATCTTCTTTTGAAATTTCTCCTACATTCATACTTGCAGTTTCCGCCCGTACTATTTTTACGATTGAGTTCTCTTTTCCTTCTCTTGTAGAAATAATTGCTTCTGTTATCTTGATCCGTGCTTCCATAACATTTTCGTATAAACGTTCACTACTATACTGTACTGTATTAATTCCTGATACATCAAATATTCTTTGTGTTTTTTCATCTTGTACCAATACTACTGGCTTATCATATGCCTGACGCAATCCTAATTCATATAATACATTGGGATTACGGTTACTTAGATCACACAATGCCATCGGACAATTTTGAACTGCATCAAATATTTTATTGATAATTGGATTGCTGATTTTATCTTCATCTACCCGATAGGCTTCATATCCAGCTGCTTCAATTGCTGGTTTAAAAATTTGATCATATACCTTGGTAAAATGTCCTTTTGGATAGTCTCCCTGATCACTGATAGGCATAATCACAAAGCATTTTTCCTGTTCATCCTTTAACTTATCTGTCGTGTTTTTAACATTATCTTTCATCTCTTAGCTCCTAAATTCCCTCTGTTTCAAATGATTTGCAAAATATCCAAATGCCAATGTTATAAAGAAAAATTTTATTCCCCGGTTCGTATAATTCAATATTTCTGTATAACGCCCAAGTTCTATTCCTCCCGGCAGCTGAATTGCATCTCCCATAACACCGGCACTCATTGCTATTTTAAATGAAATATTTTTTAAATTATCTATATAAAACAACAAGGCCATATCAAAAGAAACTTCAACATAATTAACAAGCAACAAAATCATCGAACGTATAACATTCGCCGAAGGCCCCTGAATATCCGCTAACAACATCAATGCTACAAGATATGTAACTGTATCTGCCATACTATATATTATGATTACTATACATATTTCTTTTGTATAACTTCCTAACATGTGATTTCGAATAAAAAAGAGCAATATAAATGGCAGTAAAACTTTTATAAATGTAATAATCTCTGTTACTTTACGCCTTGTATGCCAGTCATACTTTCCAATTATGTCTTTGAACAAAAGAATCGGCATGAACAACATTCGAAGTAACGCAATAAACAAACGTATTGTCTTTGCTACTGAAAAATAACCTTTTGTTTCATCAAATTTGATTATTTCATACGCCTGTCTGCATTGTGCCTGCCAGGTTGTCTGATACACCACTCTATGTTGCCGCGCAAAGACTTCATCATATTGTTCTAATATTTTATTAGCAATACACATCAGCTCATTTTGTTTACTCATATCCGGATCATAAATACAGAATACTATTTTCTTTAATGGCATGTACTGAAAATATTCTATATCTTTATTCTTCCATTCGGTTAATATATTTCCAACTGTACCAATAGCAATTCGTACAGCAACTTCAAATGGTATTCCATAATTTCCGCTTCCAATGATTGGTATTGCAACTGTTTCTATATCTCGTTTCTTCTTTACCTGTTCCATAATATTTCGATAACAAGTTTCCAATACTTTCGTACAACGACTTGTACAGCACCACGGTTTTCTTTCGTTCTTCTTCTCTCCATCACACTTGGGTCCAACCACATGTATTATATACTCGCAAAAATCATAACCAGATGTTATTACAGCATTTCCTCGCTCACATCGAATTATTTCTTCTGGATAATCTTTATTTTCATCTAATTCTTTACGTATCTTATCTTTAAATTTTTCTCCTTTGGGCAATTTTTTATTTACTATTTTATGTATCTTATGGTCTACGCCATGATGAATGCTTCCCATTAATGTTGGATTAGCTGCATTTACAACCGCACTAATATCATTTTGCTTTACATATTCTGTTATTTCCCCTGCGTATATTTCTAACATTTGAGAAATCGTTCTTATTCCATTTTCTTTCATATATTTTTTCTCCCATGTGCAATATCTATAAGTTTTTTAATATATTTTTTCTCTTTTTCCGTTGGTATGTCATCATAACTTATTCTGAACCTTATACTAATTTTATCACACATCCAAATAAGTAGTTCTTTGTCTTTCTATTGTACTATCAAATTCTTCTATTTTATTTATTTTTATAATTTTAACCATCAGTAATTCATTTCTTATCATATATATTAAGTACAGTAACAATATGCGCCACTTTCCCAATGCTTCTGGCGATTCTATGTTCTGCTATCAAGCATCTTTTTCTATATTTTTGAAAGCCTCCCTTAAAATGTCCTCTCTTTATTATATACACTTAACTCTCTAAAAACTGTCGCCTTTCGACAAAAAAATTTGAATTTTTAGAATCTTCTCATTCTGTATCACTTTAATTCGATAAAATCTTTCTATAAAATATAAAACTGACCATACAAAGCCAGTTTTATATTTTTAAACTTATTAAAGAATTTTCTTCCAACATATTACTTGATTCGTAACACACTATCCCTATATACAGCTTCCGGGCAATACATCTTTATCAAAGAAACTGCCATTATTTTTTCCGCATCACTCATCTTTGGTCCAAATACAATTTCTATATCTTTTAATACATTCTCATCAATCTTTAAAAATAATTGCTTATATGCCGGTTCCAATTCACTATTCTCAATCCTTCTTAATTGTTCTTGCTGTTTCTTAAAACTTGGTGGATTTATTTCCTGCAAGCCCATAGGTGACGTTGAAATTATATATCTCCATTCTTTTTGAAATTTCCAGTTTTCTCGTTTATATCGACCTAAATCCTTTATTGAATAATTTATTTCTAAGTTATCGTTTCCTTTCAAATCATCTAAATCTTTAGCTTCCAAAAATTTTTTCAACGCATCTTTCTGCGATTCTGTTTTTATTTTAGGAAATAATTTATTCTGTTCATTTGTATATTGTACTTCAATCAAATTTAATGATGTCAGGCACCTTATAATATCTCGAATTTTTTCGGCTCCCGTTCAAAATGGTCAAAGGCTTCTTTCCAAATCCGGACGGAGCATACATGAGTTATCTGCCCTATCCCCGAAGAGTAAAATATCCAGATAATACTCAACAACCGTCAGTTCCCTGAGAGAAATCATAAACTTTTCGTGTTCCTTTGATGAAAATCTGATTTCTGACATATTTTTCTCCTTTTCCGGCACTAAAAAAACGCCACAAATTGTGACGTTTTTTAGTACCCTTTATATTTCAGTGAGATTTCTTGATTCTAAAACTCACTTTTTCCATATTTTACAGTTACCACTGCAACAACTTTTTCATTTTCAAACACTTCATAAATGATAATATAATTTTCTACAATCAACTGCCTATATCCTTTAAAAGCATAAAATCCATATTTTCTTTCTGCCCCTCGATATGGCTGTTCTTCCAAACTTAAAATTGCTTTTTCAAATTTTTCTGCCAGTACGATTGCATCATCAGCATAATTACTAACAAGAAGTGCCTGCTCGTATATCTTATCAATATCTCTATATGCCTGTGGAAACATTTTTACGGTATATTTATCCAAAGTGTTTCCTCCTGAGTTCTCCCAATGCCTCACGTGCATCTAATAATTCTGCACCTTCTGCGACTTCCCGTTCTGCTTCAAAAATTGCCTTATCAATCTGATTTGTGCTGAGTAATTCTTCATAAGTTTCCATACTCATAACTACTAAATCTCCATAGCCATTTTTTGTAATAAATACTGGTTGCTGTTGTTTGTGACATATTTCAGATATTTCATTTGTATTTCTTAAATCTGTAATTGGTTTTATTACCGGCATTGTAACTCCTCCTTTCTTTGTACATTATTATAACAGAATATTGTACATTTATCAATTTGCAAACCAATTTTTTTAATATCTGAAAATAGTATAATTTTACATTCTTCCCCGGTTAAAAATTTAATGGTGTCAGGCACCTTTTTACTCATGCATACGTCACCTCGTAATCATATATTGCACATTTCTATCATTTATGCAGAAGGTGTATTTTCTTTTATCCTCTTTTTGTCTTTATACATCTTCTCGTCAGCACAATGGATCAGCTCCGGCAGATTCTTTTCCTCTGCATCTGTCCAGACATATCCCATTGCAACAGAGATAGGAATGTCACTTTGTTCATCGGCAAATTCAATCTCTGCTCTGACTTGCCTTATGATTTCTTCCGTTTCTTCGGCTGTCTTGTTTTTCAGAATAATCACGAACTCATCACCGCCGATTCTGTAACACTGACCGTTCTGTCCAACGGCAGCTCTCATACACTTTGCGATCGTGATAATAAGCTCATCACCTTTATTATGTCCCAGGCTGTCATTTATCTTCTTCAGATTGTTGGCATCCATCATTATGTAGGAAATCATTCCCGGGAAAACAGCATTACTCTTGTTTTCCTCCAGAAATGCCGTTCTGTTTCCAAGACCGGTCATCGTATCCATATAGGCCATTCTTGCATAGATCTCGATATTGGCATTCTCCTGAACCTGCTCATACATTACGATACAGGCTGCATTGATCAAAAATGCGATAAATATCGCAATACCGACCGAATAGATATAGGAATAGCTCACTACATTTCCATAATAAAATGAAACGAGTGCTATAATGCTGAAAACACAATATGCTACACATCCATTAATAACTCTTTGCAATTTAAGATTTTTATGCTTTTTGTTCCCATTGATTCCATTCCAGATCACGCGCAGAAGTGTTACTGTCATAAGCAGATGCTCACAGATAAGTATTATGATCATCAAATCACATCCGCTGATATAATTTATCAGATAAAGGGCTAAGGTAAAAACAAACAACTTACGCATCACGGACAGCACCCTGTGTTTGCCCGGCATGATCTCTTTGATAAATCCCAGAAGAGGGAACGGCAATGTGAAAAAGGACAAGAATGATATCTGCTCAATAATACTGGTGTGCTGAGTGACTAACAGCAAAATCTGTGAGTCTGTCACCACCCAGATTCCTTCGGTCAAAATACAGATTCCCAAATTCCGCAGTGCACGGTAGATCTTCTCCATTTTTCCCGCTTTCATATAAAGACAGGCGACAATACACAGCACACCAAGAGCAAGCGACAGCGCACCGATAAGCACCGCATAAAGGTTATCCTTTATGATCCGTCTGTACATACTGGTTTTGTCTCCTATCAATATCCCCGAGTTCTCAATGCCTTTCAGATTATCTTTCGTCCCACCGATAAAGCTGATCGTCAAACTGTCTCCTGATGGAATATCAAACAAATGCACTGATCCATCTCTTTTTCCGTTCCTGTGATAGATCGTCTCATCCCCCACACGCACATAATAATTTTTCCAATGAGACCTGAGAAGCAGCACCCATTCCTCGTGCTCTCCTCTATCTGAGAGGCTGAAGGTGACCTCCGCCTTCGTAACACCGTCGGAAGCATCAATCGTCCACTCACCTTCCGGGGCACTTACTTTTCCTGTGAAAATTCTGTCGGGAGCATTCTCATATCTCCCGCAAATATATAATGCAGCTACCATAAAAAAGATAATTATAAGAGTAACTGCAGTATGCATCTTTTTCATAAACATCCTCTTTTATAATCTTTTTTGCCATTCCGGCAGATATAACCACGTCAGCATAACTGCTGGATTATTTCTGATTATACCATAGATTCTCATTTTTGAGTTTGTTTTTTTAAAGCCAATCTATTACATTAATTACTTTTATACCATCATAATTTCCAAGCGAAAAATGATCCCGTGTTAAAACAATTTTTTCATAATTGTCTTTAATTTCCTTTAATGGTCTCATTTCTCTTTCAAAAGTTTCTTCTGCTGTCATATCTGCCGTCCCCATCGGCACTATCTTCCACCGCTTTCGTTATAAAAGCGTTCTTTACTTTCATACATTCTCTCATCTGCAGCTTTTGAAATCTCATACACACTATTCCAATTTCTCTCTGTGCTGAAAACCCATCCGTATGAGACACTCATTGAATCCACAAACTCACCTCTCCAATTTGC